>CALVLG010000001.1 GCA_944336815.1 uncultured Bacilli bacterium
TTAAATTGTATTTTTAATATAGTATAATTTTTTGAATCTAAAAATGTCATTATTTTAGAAAATGGGCTAATAAAGTATTAAATTAAAGAAGATTAGAATATCTTGAAAAATCTGTTAATTCTTGTGGCTATTACGCTTCTTATTATCATGATTGGTAAGTGTTTAAAAGTATAATAAATTATGTGAGAGTAATTAAAGTTTAAAATCGTTAATGTCTGTATCAGTCATGTCTTTGCCATCAAAGAAGGTTTTTATTTTTAGATGGTGGATTTTAGCTATAATATTGTTGGGGAATTTTCTAATATAATTGTTTGTTTCGGTCACATGTTTATTATAGTAAGAAATATCAGCAATTAATTTTTCGTTAACTTCTTTAAAGTTTTCTAAAACTTCTTTCATGCTGTTATTTTCATTTAGTTCTTTATTATCTTCATATAAGGTAGAGATAATTGTTTCAGCCTCTTTTAATCTTCTTTCTAAATCAAAGTTACTAATATCTGTTTCTTTTAAATTAATAAATTCTTTTAAATAGTCTTTTTTTTCTTTGAAATGTTCTTTAATAATGGTATCTGTTTTGACAACTAAATCATATTTTTCTCTTAAATCGTTATCAATATTATTTTCAGCTTTTTCAATTTTTGTTTTACTATATTGCATGTGATTATAAATATTAATGTAAACGATAGCTAATAATCCGATAATAATAATTAATAAAAGTATTATTGTATATATTCCCATATTCTTACCCTCAATTCTATAAGAATTATAACATTTTTTTATGAAAAAAAGAAACTTTTTGTGTTTCTTTAGTCAAATGTGTCGGAGTAGTCAGGGTTGTAATTGATTTTTTCATTAAATTCGATATAGTTTACATATAACATTTTTAATAGATACCAATTTCCAGTTGTTGGATCAGAAAGAATTAAATGATCTCTTCCTGATTGTTCAATTATCCCTTCGTATATTTTGTCGCGCCATTCATTGGAATCGGGGTAAGAAGCATATACTTTTACTTTTTTTCCTTTGTTTAATCTTAAGATGTTTTCAATTAAACTTTGTTCAATGGGTAGGCTTGTTTGAGCACTGATGTTTCCTGGGGGAGACATTGGGATGTTTGTATTGGTTGGAAACGTGGGGTTGTTGTAAAAACTTCCGTTCATTTTTTATTCACCTCTCTTTCATTTTATGAATTGTTCTTTTGATTTAGAAGTGGACTTTGCTGGTTTCTTTTGCTAAAATGAAAATATAGAAGAAGGGTTAAATATGGATATACAAAAAATTAAGAATGCGGTTTTGAAAAAAGATTTTTTTAAACGGTTTGTGGTGATTATTTTTGGCGTTTTTTTACTTGCTCTTACATATAATTTGTTTTTATATCCTTATAATTTAGTTATTGGTGGCACATCTGGGCTTTCAATTTTAGTAGAACCTTTATTTGGGTGGGATGCACAAATATTTTTGTATGTTTGTTCAGCTCTTTTGGTTGTTATTAGTTTTGTTTTTTTGGGAGTTAAAAGAACAAGTATTTCTTTAGTTGGAAGTGTGTTGTATCCAGTTTTTATTAGTTTGACGGAACCTTTAGCCCATTTTTTAAGTGATTATGTATCAATGAATAATATGGTTTTAGTTGTTTTAGCAGCCGGTTTTATGTATGGGCTTGGTAATGGTTTAGTTTATAAAATGGGGTTTGATACTGGTGGGTCGGATGTTGTTATTCGAATATTAAATAAATACTTGCATTTACCGGAAGGAAAATGTGCTTTAATTATTCAAAGTATAATTGTTCTTTCGGGAGCCTTTGTTTTTGGTTTTAATCAAATGGTGTATGCGATTTTTGTCTTGTTTATTTATTCTTCTTTAATGGATAAAATTATCCTTGGTATTTCTAATTCGAAAATGTTTTTTATTCATACAAAAGAACTTGCTAAAGTGGAAGATTTTGTGTTACATGAATTACATACAGGGGCAACTGTTTTAGATATGGAAGGGGGATATTCTAAAAAGAAAAGTTCAATTTTAATGTGTGTTGTTCCGAATCGTGATTATTATTTGTTTAAAGAAGCAATATTAGAAATTGATCCCGATGCCTTTTTTGTTATTAATGATTGTTATGAAGTTCATGGCGGTGTCAAAGCTAAGCGGTTTCCCTTTATTTAGGGGCTTTTTTATGCTATAATTTATAATGCGAGGTGTGTGTAGTGAAATTAATTAAAGTAGAACATGCTTATAAAATTTACAAAAATGGGACAACAGCGGTGGCTGATTTAAGCGTTTCAATTGATAAAGGCGAATTTGTCTTTGTTATTGGTACGACTGGATCTGGTAAAAGTACATTTATTAAAATGCTTTATCGGGAAGAAAAACCAACTAGTGGCAGTGTTATTGTTGGAGGTATTGATGTAGCAAAACTAAGAAATTCTAAAGTGTATAAATTACGGAGGAAGCTTGGGGTAGTGTTTCAAGATTTTAAATTATTACCTAAATTAAATGTTTATGAAAATGTGGCCTTTGCTTTAGAAACTTTAGGGTTACCTAATGATGAAATACGACCAAAAGTTTTAAGAGCTATTGAAGCTGTTGGGTTAAAAGAGAAGACAAGAAATTTGCCTAGTGAATTATCTGGTGGGGAACAACAACGGGTAGCTATTGCGAGAGCTATTGTTAATGAACCGAAACTTTTGATTTGTGATGAACCGACTGGTAATCTAGATCCTGAAACTTCTAAGGGAATCATGAAAATTTTGGATAAAATTAATCAAGAACTTGGGACAACGATAATTATGGCAACACATGATAAAGAATTGGTTAATAAAATGAAAAAAAGAGTTTTGGTTATCGAAAACGGCGTTTTAGCTAGTGATACAAAGAAAGGAAGTTATAAGGTACATGAGAGCATTAAGAATTCTTAGAAGAAGTATTCGTGATTCTTTTAAAAGTGTTTTTCGTAATTTTTCTTTATCTATGGCTTCGATTGCTTGTACAACTATAACGCTTATTTTGGTGGCTATTTCTTTAGTTTTAACATATAATGTAAGACAAGTTACAACTGATTTGGAACATGAATTAACGATTGTTGTTTATTTAAACAAAGATGTTACGGAAGAACAAAAGGTTCGCATTTCTAATGATTTAGAAACAATGGAAAATGTAGATAGTTATGTGTTAAAAAGTAAAGATGAATGGAAAGCCGAGATGAAAGAAGAAGATGAAAGTTTAGAAAACGCTTTGGACATTTTTGAAGAAAACCCTTTATTAGATTCAATCATTGTTACGGTTGATGATGTGAAAAATTTAGGGGTTACGGCCGAGAAACTACGTGCATATGATTTCGTTAGTAGTGCTGAATATGGCGAAGGAATGGTTGAAAATGTTATTGGTATTTTTGACGCGATAAGTGTTGGCACAATCGGAATTGTCGTGGCTTTAGTCTTAGTTACTGCTTTTTTAATTAGTAATACAATTAAATTAACGATTTTTTCAAGACGTACAGAAATTGAAATTATGCGGTTAGTTGGGGCTTCTAATACGGCAATTAAATTACCATTTGTTTTTGAAGGTTTTATTTTAGGTATTTTTGGTAGTATTATACCGATTATTTTAACAATTTATGGTTATGTTTTCTTATTTAATCAAACGGGAGGTTATGTTTTCACTCAGATTATTACTTTAGTTGAACCATTCCCATTTGTACTTATTGTTTCGTTATTCTTAGTTGTCGTTGGTTCTTTAGTTGGTATGCTAGGTTCATGGCGAGCAGTTAAGAAATATTTGAAAATATAGGAGGGTATTGTGTATAAGAAAATTATTGGTTTATCTTTAGCTATTTTAACTTTCTTTAGTTTTTTTACCCCTGTTTATGCGGCTGAGGAAACGTTGGGCGACTTAAGAAGCACATATAATGAGTTATTAAAACAGAAACAAGAAAATGATAATTTGAGTGCAGAAGCGAAGGCTGAAATCGCGCGTAAAGAGGCGGCGATTATTCAAGCAGAAGCTGACATTCATAAAGCTGAAGAAGATATGCAACAAGCTGAAGAAGACATTAAAATTTCTAATGAACGGATTGAAGTTTTAAAGAAAAATGCCAGTGAAGTTCTTTTGTATTTACAACAGATGCAAGGTACTAATGCTTATGTAGAATATGTTTCTGGCGCTTCTAGTATGACAGATATGATTATGCGAATCGCAGCGATTGAGCAATTGTCTGATCAAATACATGGGACGATTAATGATTTAGAGGCTGAGATTAAAAGAAATGAAGAATTGAAAGTTGAATTGGCTGAGAAAAAGAAAACGTTAGAAGCTCAAGCAGTTGAATATCAAAGAATTATTAATGAAAACTATGATAAATTAGAAGAGTATGATAAATATGCGCTTGATATTGATAATCAAGTTAAGGTTGCTAAACAAAGATTAGAGACTTATGAGAAAAAATGTCAAGAAACAGTTGGTAGTACCGCTGATAGTGTGGTATTAACAAGTTGCTCTAGTGTCCCTTTAAATTCTGGATGGTTAAAACCTTTAAATTATGGCATTATTACAAGTACGATTGGTGTTCGTTGGGGAGAGTATCACAATGCTTTAGATATTGGTGGAGCTAGTCCGTTTGAAGGAACACCTATTTATGCGGCAGCAGCCGGGGTCGTATCTGGTATGGTTCATAAATATAAATGTGGGGGAAACATGCTTTATATTGATGTTTTTGTTGATGGTAAGGCTTATACAACATATTATTATCACTTATTAGATTTTAATGTGAATTTAGGTGATGTTGTAACACAAGATACAGTGATTGGTTGGGTTGGTGGTTACTCAACAAGTAAAAATCATGGCGGATATGATGGTTGTACGACAGGTGCTCACTTACATTTTGGGGTGGCAAATGGATATTACAATCCTCAAGTTGGTATTAAAAGAGCTAATGTTATAACGCCACCAGGTTTTCCAAATAGTTCTGGTTGGGCCTTTTATTCTAGAACGCAAATGTATTAAGAGGATAGATTTTTCTATTCTTTTTTTGTATAATAGTCTCGGTGATTTTACTATGACTTTTTCTTTAAAAGTGAAAGAAGAAATATGTAATCGCGAGATTGATCGTGTTGCAGTTTTTTCGCGATTAGAAGCGATTGTTCGGTATGATGCGGTTATAAAAGAAAAAGGTTTTTCTTTTACATTTGAAAGTCCGCAGATAGCGAGAAGGGTGTATAAAGATTTTAAAATGGCTTTTAATATCACGCCCCATGTAACTGTGCGAAATCAAAAAAGATTTCGGAGTAAACAAGTATATATTTTGGATATTAAAGAAAATGCTAAACTTGTTTTAGAAAGATTAAATATTATTAAAAATAATCAGTTTTTGGAAATGAACCGGAATAATTTAAGTGACCCAGAAGAAATGGTTTCGTTTGTGGAAGGGGCATTTTTAGTAACGGGATCTTTAAATGATCCTAGTACTAGTGGGTATCATTTAGAGTTTGTTTTTCAAAAAGAAAAAGATGCTAATTTTTTTAATCAGTTACTTCATGAAATGAAGTTTGATACAAAAGTTTTAAAAAGAAGCGAAAAATATATGGTTTATTTAAAAAGCGCTGAAGAAATTAGTGATATGATTAGAATGTTTCAAGCCGCTAATTCTTTGTTTTATTTTGAGGATATAAGAATATATCGTGATCATAAAAATATGGTCAATCGTTTAAATAATTGTGAAATAGCTAATCAAGAAAAAAGTATGACAACGGGCTTGAAACAAGTGGAAGATATTATGTTTTTACAAGAACATGATCTAGTTTCTTTGTTAGATGAAAAAACGAAACTCGTTATGGAGTATCGTTTAAAATATCCGGAAAGTTCTTATCAAGAATTAGCCCTTATTCTTAAAATGGAAACAGGTTATACTATTGGTAAGTCTGGTATTAATCATCACTTTATTAAAATGAAAAAAATAAAAAAACAATATGAGTTAAATAATTTGGTCGATTAGACCATAGTTTTTAGCTTCGTCACTGTTTAGATAGTAATCACGATCGGTATCTTTCGTGATTTTTTTTAAGGGTTGATTAGTATTAGCGGCTAATATATGATTTAATTTAGCTTTGATTTTTATTATTCGATCACAGGCTATTTTCATATCGCTAGCTTGGCCTTTTATGCCTCCAAGTGGTTGATGGATCATAATATCAGCATTTTTAAGGGCACATCTTTTGCCTTTAGTGCCAGAAGATAAAAGAAAGGCTGCCATGGAAGCGGCAAGACCGACACAGATTGTTTTGACATCACTTTTAATATAATTCATTGTATCATATATGGCCATGCCACTTGTTACAGAGCCGCCAGGACTATTAATATACATATAAACATCGTCATGATTTTTAGCATCTAAATAAAGAAGTTCACTAATAATTAAATTGGCCGTTTGGTCATTTATTTCACCACTTAAAAAAATAATCCGATCTTCTAATAATCTTGAATATAAATCATAAGCGACTTCACGATTGCTTTCTTTTTCTAAAACTGTTGGAATAATGTTCATTTTCTCACCTATTATTATCATAGGATATTATAGGAAAAACTATTCAAAAAAAATAGTTTTTATGGTAAAATGTTTTAAGAATAGAAAAGGCTAGGAGATATTATGCAGGAAATACTTGTGACTTATGAAAATACAGAATATAAAGTAGCTAAAGGGTCTTTGTTTATTGATTTAGCCAAAAAAATTGGGTTAAAAAACACTTTAGCAGCCAAAGTAGGAAATGAAGTTTTTTCTTTGGATAGTAAAATTCTTGGTAATTGTACGGTTTCTTTTTTGGATGTGACAACTCTTCCTGGATATAAAATCTATCAAGGAGCTTTGAAGTTTTTGTTTTTTGTAGCGGTGAAAGAATTGTATGAGGATGCTGAAGTTTTGTTTTTGCACAGTGTTCCGAAAGGAATTTTAAGTGAAATTCATGTTACTAAAAATTTAACTGGTGAAGATATTTCGAAAATTAAAGGGAAGATGGCCGAGATTGTTGAACGAAAAGAACGAATTTATCGTTACCATTTAGATAATCAAGATGCTTTTCACTATTTTATGAATCATGATGAAGACGAAAAAGCTTATAATATTCAAAATACGCCTAAAGAAGTTGTTACGATGTATCGTTTATGTAATCATTTGAATTATTTTTATACAATGATGCCTTATGATACGGGCGTGATTAATCGTTTTGAGCTAGTTTTTATTGGGCGTAATCGTATTGTGCTTGTTTGTCCTAATGTTACTAGTGGAAATAATATTCCGGAGTACGTGCATTATGAAAATATCGTGGCTAATTTTATGGCTACCAAAAAATGGCTTCGTAAAATGCAAACTCCTTATTTATCACAGATGAATTATTTAGTAAGTACGTCGAAAATACAAGATTTTATTTCTTCAAATGAAATATTATATGAGGCTGATTTATTAGCGGCTTGTGATAAGATTATTTCCCTTCGGGATGTTAAATTAGTTTTAATTGCGGGTCCTTCTTCAAGTGGTAAGACGACAACGATGAAAAGATTAAGTGCTATTTTACGGAGTCGCGGGTTTGATCCGATAGGCTTATCAACTGATGATTTTTTTGTGAATCGTAAAGAAACACCTAAAAATGAAAATGGTGATTATGATTATGAGTGTTTGCAAGCGATTGATTTGGAATTATTTAATGGAACTTTACAGAAATTAATGAATGGTGAAGAAGTTGAACTTCCTGAATATGATTTTGTTAATGGGGAAAAGATTTTTAAAGGCAAAAAAGTTAAATTAAAAGATAATAGTTTATTACTTGTAGAAGGTCTTCATTGTTTAAATGATGATTTAATTCCTTATATTGAAGCAAAGTATAAATTTAAGATTTATTTAAGTCCGTTTATTCCGTTAAATATTGATCGCCATAATTATATTTCGACGTTAGATTTACGATTAATAAGACGGATTGTAAGAGATAACCGCACAAGAGGCAAAAGTGTTAGTCAAACAATTGCGGAATGGCAGATTGTTCGTAGTGGTGAAGAAAAATATATTTTCCCTTATGTTTATCAAGCGGACATGATAATTAATACCGCTTTAGCTTATGAAATTGGTGTGTTAAAAGTTTATGCTGATCCATTACTATTTTCTGTTGGTGTTGATAGCATTTATTATAGTGAATCAAGAAGACTTATTGATTATTTACAAGTGTTTTTTACTATTCCGTCAGAATATGTTCCTAAAGATTCGGTTTTAAGAGAGTTTATTGGATAGAAAGAAGGTTTTAAAATGATAAGAGTTGCAATTAATGGTTTTGGAAGAATTGGAAGACTGGCTTTTCGGCAAATAATTACAAGTACTGATTTTGATATTGTCGCGATTAATGATTTATCAAAAGCGGAAGATTTAGCTTATTTACTTAAATATGATACTAGTCATCGTAAGTTTCATCCGGAAGCTATTTCCAGTGTGGATAATTATTTAGTTATTAACAATGTTAAAAAAATTCCGGTTTATGCTCAAATGGAAGCCGAGAAGTTACCTTGGAAAGAATTAGATGTTGATTTGGTTTTAGAATGTAGTGGACATTATACAAAGTTAGAGATGGCTTTAAAACATATTGAGGCTGGCGCTAAAAAAGTGTTGATTTCAGCTCCTGGTAAGGGCGAGATGAAAACGATTGTTTATGGAGTTAATGATAATCTTTTAGATGGAACAGAAAAAGTTGTTTCAGCGGCTTCTTGTACAACTAATTGTTTAGCTCCAGTTTTAGATGTTTTAGATAAAGAATTTGGCGTTGTTAAAGGTTTTATGAGTACAATTCATGCCTATACTAATGATCAAGCTACACTTGATATTGCTCATAAAAAAGGGTATGAATCACGAAGAGGAAGAGCAAGCGCTATGAATATAATTCCTGCTAGTACTGGGGCTGCAAGTGCCATTGGAAAGGTTTTGCCTAATTTGAATGGGTTATTAGAAGGTGTTGCTTATCGGGTGCCAGTTAGTGATGGTTCAATGATTGATTTAGCTTTAGAATTGAAAACTAAAGTTACGGCTGAGCAAATTAATGAGACATTTAAAAAATATGCTAATGAAACGTTAAAAGTAACAAACGATCCAATTGTTTCTAGTGATGTTTTAGGTGAAAAGTGTGGTTCTTTAGTTGATATGCGTTTAACAAGCGTTTTAGATACGGCAAATGGTCAATTAGTGAAAGTGGTGGCTTGGTATGATAATGAATATGGTTATACAGCCCAAATGCTTCGGACGGCTAAGAAAATGTTTTTGCAATAATTGAGGGAATATGAAAAAATTAAAAGTTAATATTACTTGTGGAGTAATTGATATTATAACTACTTTTCTTTATTTTTTTTCATTGTTTTTAGTTGGTAATTTTACGGGTGCAATTGGTACAAGTGATGGAACGGAAGCTTTACAACAATTTTTGCTTATTGTCGCGATTGTTTGTATTGTTATTCATTTTGTTTCGTTTTTTCAATCGCATAATTTTAAAATGCGTTTACTGGGACCAATTTTTGGCTTGCTTGGCCATGTGATTTATTTGATTTTTGGTGTTTATTTAGCTTGGTTATCAATAATATTTACTTTACTTGGGGCAATCTTTTTATTTAAAGATAATCATTATACCGACGAGGTTATTTTACCAAAAGAAATGAGCAAATAATTGCTTATTTCTTTTTTTTTCTGTATAATATTTTTGGATAGAAGGGGATACAATGAAAAAGTGTTTACAAAACATGAATGTACGTAATAAGAGGGTTGTTTTGCGGTTAGATTTGAATGTTCCAATGCAAAATGGCGTTATTTTAGATGATGCAAAGATTAGGGATTCGTTAGAAACAATTTTTTATTTGTTACAAGAAAATTGTCGCATTGTTATTCTAAGTCATTTTGGTAAAATAAAAACACAAAATGATAAGTTGCGTTATTCTTTAGAAAAGGTATCTTTACGTCTTAAAGAACTTGTTGGGCAAGAAGTGTATTTTTCTAAAGAAAATTTTGGTGAGGCAGTTGTTAAACGAGTTCAAATTATGAAACCTAAAGAAATATTGATGTTAGAAAATACGCGATTTATGGATTTGCCAAATAAGTTAGAAAGTAAATGTGATGCTCAACTTAGTTTGTTTTGGGCTTCTTTGGGTGATGTTTTTGTTAATGATGCCTTTGCTACTTCCCATCGTAAACATGCTTCTACTTACGGTATTTCTTTGTATCTTCCTAGTTGTATTGGATTTGCAATGCAAAAAGAAATTTCTTCTTTAGATCGATTAATATTACATCCAATTCATCCTTTTACGGTTATTATGGGTGGAGCTAAAATAGATGATAAAATTACTTTAATTGAATCTTTACTACCTAAATGTGAACATTTATTATGTGGTGGTGGCATAGCCAATACTTGTTTAGAAGCACTCGGTTTTGAAACAGGTCAGTCTATTTCATCAACCGATCCAATTGTTTTAGATAAAGTTAAAAAAATTCTTTTACAGTATAAAGATAAAATATTACTCCCTTTGGATGCTATTGTTGGTAGTACTTATGATAAAAGTTATGTTAAATATAAACTTATAAATGAAATTGATGAAAATGATATGATTTTAGATATTGGGGCAAAAACATTACAACGTTATGAAGAAATTATTCATAATAGTGAGACAGTTTTTTTGAACGGAACAGTGGGACTATATGAAGACATGCGCTTTGCTAATGGAACAAAAGAATTACTTCGAATCATTACTGAATCTAAAGCTGTGAGTGTTTGTGGTGGTGGTGATGCTTCTTCTAGCGTGCGAAATTTTGGCTATGGTAATAAGTTTACATATATTTCTTCAGGTGGTGGCGCAACGTTGGAATATATAGCTACGGGCAATTTAGCTGCTATTGAAGCAATAAAGGAGGAGATGTACATTGAAACCCTTGATATGTAATTTAAAAATGGAACATTCTTTACAAGATATTTTACAATATAAAAAAGAACTTGAACATTGTGTGAATAGTTTTTCTTTAGTTGTGTGTCCACCTTTTTGTTATCTGCCAATTATGCATTCAAAATATTATAAAATTGGGGCTCAAGATGTTTCTTGTTATCGCAATGGAAGTTTTACTGGTAAAGTTTCGGCTGAGGCCTTAAAAAGTTTAGATGTTTATGGCGTTTTAATTGGTCATAGTGAATTAGCTAATACAATGGAAGAAAAGTTAAAAAAATTAAGAAGAGCTGTGACAGATGGGTTACACGCATATGTTGTGATTAGTGATACTAAAGAAGATTATGACTATCAATATACTTATGTGAAATTAATGAGTAAAATTAGGGCTTTTTTATCACGAGTTTTACCAAAAGATTATGCCCATATTACTTTTATATATGAACCGTTTTGGCTCGTTGGTGGGGCAGAAAGTTTAGATGTTTCGTTTTTAGAAAATTTGTTTTATCAAATTAAAACAGAACTTTCATCCGAATACCGTTATGATTTCCCACTTTTTTATGGTGGAGGAATTACGAGTGCTAATATCGAAGCGTTATATGCGTCCGATAAAATTGATGGTTTGTTATTAGGAAATTTTTGTAAACACGTTAAAAATGTCGTTAATTTTTTGGAAAAAGACGTTAATTCGACAAGTGTAGACAATTCTTTACATGATTAGACAAAACCTTTTCTGGTAATTTGACAAAAACTTTGCTATTATTAAGGTGCGTGTTGTGAGTAGAGGTACTTGAAAGGGAGAAAAAATGAAAACAAAAATTAACGCATTAGTAGTAGATGACAGTATGGAGTTTACGAGTAGTGTCGAGAAGTATTTTAAAAACAACGCTGATATTCAAATAGCCAATGTTTTACATGATGGTAACGAGGTTGTATCTTATGTAAAAGAGCATCAAAATGAAATTGATGTTATTCTTATGGACTTGCTTTTACCTGGTAAAGATGGGTTAGCTATTTTGGAAGAATTTAAAAATATTGGAATTGTTAAACATGTTATTATTCTTTCTAGTTATCGGAAAGAATATGCAATGAAACTTTTAGATAAATTTGATGTTGATTTCTTTATGTTAAAACCATGTGACTTAACTTCTTTAGAAAAAAGAATTTTGGAAATAGTACAAGTTAAAGATAAAGAAAATAGTTCAAGTAAAGTGCGATTATCAGTGGAAATGCGTATTACTGAATTATTGCATACTCTTGGGGTACCTTCACAAATTAAAGGTTATCAGTATTTACGAGAAGGTATTTTAATGTTATATGAATCTGCTAGTTATATAGGCGGGATTACCAAAGAAGTATATCCTGAAATAGCTAATCGTTTTAATACGACACCTTCTAGAGTGGAAAGGGCTATTCGTCATGCTATTGAAGTTAGTTGGAATAGAGCTGATTATAATACGATGAATAAATTATTTGGACATAGTATTGATTATGATCGCGCAAAGCCTACAAATTCAGAGTTTATGGTGACACTTTCAGATACAATTCGTTTAGAAAATAATGCTCGTTATGCTTATTTATAAAGAAAGTTTAAGAAAATTTTAAACTTTCTTTTTATAATAAAAAAATCAAAATGTATTTTTACATTTTGAATAAGTTTAATTGATTTTATTATATTCACGGCATTTTTTTTCTAATAATATAAAATTACAACATCTTTTTTTTATTCTTTCATCTAGCGTATTATTTTTATATTTATTATATAAATTAAAGGCTTTACCTTTTACATTTTTAATGTTTTTATTTAGCCATAATAATTGCGTTTTTAGTAAGTTTTGCCATTTTAATTCGGATGTGTTCTTTGGGGTGGATTTTAAGTCTAATAATTCATAATTTTTTTGAGTAATTGGTATCATATTATTAAAATTAACAACCCCTAAATTTCCCTTATCAATTTTGATGAAATCTAAATTATTTTTCATGTGTATATGTTTAATTTTAGGACTTGATAAAGGTGCAAAATATTCGAAATTATCAACAACAAATAAAATGCCTATAAATGGTCTCATTTCTTTAGAGCCGGCATTATATGCCACTTTGTTATCAAACTTTCTTAAATAATCACAATAATTTGAATCAACTTTTACAATTTTAAAATTTCTAATCACGATACATCACCTAATGTAATTATAGGCTATTTTTAATCAAAAGAAAAGATTAGAGTATGCTCTCTAATCACTTTTTTAATTTCCATATAACGGCTGGAATCACCACTTTTTTAATTTCCATATAACGGCTGGAATCACCGCTTTTTTAATTTCCACTTAGAGCTGGAATCACTCGCTTTTTTGCTATTAAATAGCATTATTATTATATGCAAAAATGCATAACATAATTACTTATGTGTTAGTAATATATCATAAATATGTTGAAATGTCTAGTTTAAAAAAAAAAAAATAACCACTGAAAATTGTGACAATAAATGAAAATGGCTAATTTGGGAAGATATTTTTATTAACATCAGTTATATTTTATCGAGTATTTTTTTAAATATCTTTAAATATTTTGGAATACATGATACTATTTTATTAGGAGGCCTAATAGATGAAAAAAATTTTAACCGTTATTTTAGATGGCTATGGTTGGAGCGATAATACTTTAGGGAATGCTGTAAAGATGGCTCCACCAACAAACTTTTTGGAATTGTGGAAAAAATATCCGCACGCTTTATTAGAGGCTAGTGGTGAAGCTGTTGGGTTAGAACAAAATCAATTTGGAAATAGTGAGGTTGGTCACATGACTATTGGGGCCGGCAGGAAAATTAAACAAAACATTACGCGGATTAAAGAGTTTTTGACGGATAATCCTTTAATAAATGAAAACTTTTTAGATATGATAGATTATATTCATGATACAAAGAAACCTTTGCATGTGGTGGGACTTTTAAGTGATGGTAAAGTTCATTCTAGTTTGGATCATTTTTTAGAACTTGTTGATGTGTTGGCTAAAGAGGAAATAACAAATGTTTTTTTTCATGTGATAAGTGATGGTAGAGATACAGAGACGACATCGTTGTATACATATGTTTCAATGTTAGAAAAAAAATTAGTTGAAACAGGAGTAGGTTTTATAGCGTCTATATGTGGTCGTTATTATGCAATGGATCGTGATAAAAATTATGATAGAACTAAAAAATACTATGATTTATTAGTTAATGGAATAGGAATTACAGCAGAAAGTATTCCTTTGATGATTCAGAAGTGTTACCGAAATAAAATAACAGATGAATTTATGATTCCGATTAAAACAAAAGATTATCGAAGAATTGGTGATGGTGATGCGGTTTTGTGGATGAATTATCGGATGGATCGGGCTAAACAAATTATGGCTTCTTTCGGCCAAAATAATTTTGCTGAATTTCCTATTACGGCAATGCCTAATTTGCAATTGTATTCTTTTTTAGAGATTGATCATAAAATTAAAACAAAATATTTTTTAGAACAAGAAAATATTCAAAATAGTTTGGGCTTTTATTTATCACAGCTTGGTTTAACACAGGCTAGAATAGCCGAGACTGAAAAATATGCTCATGTTACTTTTTTCTTTGATGCGGAAAGTAACGCTTCTTTAGAGGGCTGTCAAAAGTTTTTGATTCCTTCTCCTAAAGTGGCTACTTATGATTTAAAACCGGAAATGAGCGCTGTTGAAGTGACAAGAAAATGTGTCGATTGCATGGAAAAAGATTATGATTTTATTTTGATTAATTATGCCAATCCAGATATGGTTGGACATACGGGTAATTTAGATGCGACAGTGAAGGCTTGTATTACAGTTGATTTGTGTTTGAAACTTTTATACGAAAAAGCTAAAGAAAATTTTTATACTTTAGTTATTTTGGCTGATCATGGAAATGCTGATCAAATGCTTGATGAGCAAGGACATCCGGTTACGACCCATACAACTAGTTTAGTTCCCTTTTTAATTACTGATGAAAAAGTTTGTTTAAAAGAACAAGGGGCTTTAACCAATGTGGCGCCAACAATATTAGAATATATGGATATAACTATTCCAAAAGAAATGCGTGAGTCAGGTAGTTTACTAAATTAATCGTAAATTTAAGAATTTGATGTTAAGATATGATGTAAATAATTTTATTATGCATTATAGAAATGATGGAAAATTGACATAAAAAATAATTTTGAATTTATTAGTACAATTGAAGGTAATGTTATTGTGCCTAATGGTAAGAAAATAGTTACAGTAAATGAGAATGGAATTTATCATACATATATCGAATGATTTCCTTTCTTTTTTTTGGGCTTTTTTGTATAATGTTTATGAGGTAATAAACATGATTGATTTAACAGAATTAAATGAATTACAAAGAGAAGCGGTAGCACACATTAATGGGCCTTGTCTTGTTATTGCGGGTGCTGGCTCTGGGAAAACTAAGGTTTTAACCACACGTATTGCTAATCTTATAAATGAAGGCGTTCCTTCCTACCATATTTTAGCTATTACTTTTACAAATAAAGCGGCTAAAGAAATGAAAGAAAGAATTGGTAAAATAGTAGATAATTGTGAATCTTTTGTTGGGACGTTTCATTCTTTTGGCATGCGTATTATTAGAGAAAATGTTTTAAAACTTGGGATGGAAAGAAACTTTACTATTTTAGATAGCGATGATGTTTTAAGTTTAATTAAAAAAATATTAAAAGATAAAGGGTATGATACTAAAGAAGTTTCGCCTTCGTATATTCGTAATCGAATTAGTTTTATTAAAAATGAAATGCTTACTAATGCTGAAATTGAAAAGTTTTTTCAAAGTGAGATGGAAAAGATTGCTTATGAAGTTTATTTAGAATATAACGTAAAATTAAAGAAAAACAATTCTGTTGATTTTGATGATTTATTATGGTTGCCAGTGAAACTTTTTAAAGAAAATCCGGATGTTTTAGAACATTACCAAGATAAGTTTCAATATATTTTGATTGATGAGTATCAAGATACAAATGAAGTACAATATAAATTAGTTAAATTATTGGCAGAGAAATATCGAAATTTGTTCGTGGTTGGAGATCCAGATCAATCTATTTATCAGTTTAGAGGAGCTAACTATAAAAATATTTTGAATTTTGAAAAAGATTATCCGGATGCTAAAGTTATTTCTTTAGAAGATAATTATCGAAGTACAGAAATGATTTTAGAAGCTGCTAATAGTGTCATTAAAAATAATAAAGAAAGAAAAGAAAAAAATTTAAGAAGTCATCATGGTAAAGGGTTAAAAATAAAATACATGCGAGCTTATGATGAAAAAAATGAAATAGCGTTGGTTATTTCGGAAATCAAAAAATTGTTTTTAGATGGTTATAAGAAAAAAGATATTGCTGTTTTTTATCGTACTAATGCGCAAGCTAGGGTTGTTGAAGAACAATTTTTAAAAGCTAATATTCCATATAAAGTTGTTGGAAGTTATTACTTTTATGCTCGTAAAGAAATTAAAGATTTAATTTGTTATTTAAGACTTATTTTGAATTTTCATGATAATGTTTCCTTAGAAAGGGTTATTAATGTTCCTAAAAGAGGAATAGGCACGACAAGTATTCGGAAGCTTTTGGAAAAAGCAAGCACTGAGAATACAAGTATGTTTGATGTTTTAAGTAGTCCAAAGGAGATGGAATTTAAAAACTTGTTGATCGAACTAAAAAAAGATAGTGAATCATTATCTTTAACGGAACTGGTTGATGATGTTTTAGAAAAATCGGGAATGAAAAGAGAATTAGAATTAGATTCTTCTTTGGAAAGTGAATTAAGACTAGATAACTTAATGGAATTTCGAAGTATTACAAAAACGTATGAAGATACAACTGGTAGTGTAGACTTGGGTGACTTTTTGGAAGAAATTAGTTTGGTCGCGGATATTTCAGAACATAAAAATGAAGATGATGTGGTAACTTTAATGACAATGCATAGTGCTAAGGGGTTAGAGTTTCCGATTGTTTTTTTGGTTGGGATGGAGGAAGGTTTGTTTCCACATCAAAATAGTTTTAATGAAGAAGATGGTATTGAAGAAGAGCGAAGGCTATGTTATGTGGCAATTACGCGAGCGAAAGAACGGCTTTATATTTCCAATGCTAAATCAAGAATGATGTATGGACAAACAAACCGGAATATGCCTAGTCGGTTTATTGAAGAAATTGATTCTGGACTGGTGGAAAAAGATTTTCCGGAAGTTACAGAGAAAGTTATTCATAAAGAAGAGATGTATAGCGATGACGATATTTCTTATAATATAGGTGATGTGGTTATGCACACGATTTATGGAAGAGGCGTTGTGGTTGGAGTTGATAAAACATTGGTTACGATTGCTTTTTCTAAACAATATGGAATAAGAAAACTTATGAAAAATCATAAGAGTATTAAAAAGGTGTAAAATGAATGGAAGTTTTTATGTTGGTGATGAACTCACAAGAATTTATAAAAAAGGAAAGGGTTATTTAACTTTAGTGCAAAAAGTAACGCCTACTAGTTATATTACTATGCATACTATTTTTGAAAATACTTTTGACTTTAAAAATTATCCTTCTATTGAAGAAATGTTAAGTGATACAGTATCGTTAGCTTTTCGTTTTCAAAATACTAAAAATGTATATCGAGCTTTTATTGAAGAAGAACAATTTTTAGATGGAAAGTTAAAATATGAAACAAAGTATGCTGAATATGGAGAAAATATATATGAAGCACTGGCTTTGTTAGAAGAAAAGATTAAATTAGAAAGAGGAATAGGACGATGAAAGACAAATTAACTTTGGTTGTTATGGCGGCAGGAATGGGAAGCCGTTTTGGAGGGTTAAAACAAATTACACCTGTTGATGATGATGCCAATTTTTTAATTGATTATTCGCTTTATGATGCCATTAAAGCTGGATTTTCTAAAGTTGTCTTTATTATTAAAGAAGAAAATTTGCAAGATTTTCGGAATACGATAGGGAAGCGGATTGAGCAAAAAATAGATGTGGCGTATGTTTTTCAAAAATTGACTGATGTTCCTTCTTTTGTTACTCTTCCTAAAGATAGAGTAAAACCGTGGGGAACTGTGCAGGCTGTTTTAGCCGCGAAAGAAGAAATAGATGGCGCTTTTGCGGTTATTAATGCTGATGATTTTTATGGGGCTTCTTCTTATCAAATTGTAGCTGAGGCTTTAAGAAAATCTAAAGATGTAAATGAACAGATTGCTATTCCTTATCCTTTTTGTAATGTAAGTAGTAAATATGGTTTTGTTAAACGGGGGGTTTTATTTTATAAGGGCGATAATGTTTCTAAAATACTTGAATGTAGTGTGGGGTATGAAGATGATAAAGTCGTGGCTAAGCCTTTAGATGGCAGTGAGCCTTTTGAAATTGCGAAAGATCATCCTGTATCTATGAATATGTTTGGTTTTAAAAAAGAAATATTAGCTTATTTAGAAGAATATTTTGTTAATTTTATGGCTAAAAATCAAAATGATTTAGCTAATGTTGAAGCTTTATTACCTGTTTTTTTAGAAGAATATTTAGAAAGTGGGAAAATCACTTTAAAATATGTTTTAAGTGATGGTGTATGGTTAGGAATGACTTATAAAGAAGATTTAGAAGAAGTAAAAGAAAAAATAGCCGAGTTAAAAGAAAAGAAAGAATATCCGCGACAATTATGGGAGGGATAAGCGATGCTTGAAGAGAAACGTAAAAGAGTTATAGAGCTGACAAAGATTTTGAATGATGCGAACTATGAATATTATGTGTTAGCCAATCCAACTTTAACTGATCAAGAGTTTGATAAGTATATGCGGGAACTTGAAGAAATTGAAAAAGAATATCCGGAGCTTGCGGATAATAATTCGCCAACGAAAAGAGTTGGCGGGGAAGTTATTGATAAGTTTCAAAAAATTAAACATAAAATTCCAATGCTTTCTTTGCCGGATGTTTTTAATGAAGATGAGATAAGAGAGTTTGATGAGAGAATTAGGAAAGCTGGTTTTTCACCAGAGTATGTATGTGAGTTAAAAATTGATGGCTTGAGTGGCTCTTTTCATTATGAAAACGGTAAATTAATTACTGGGGCAACTAGAGGAGACGGTGTAATTGGGGAAGATATAACCCATAATGTTAAGACAATTCGTTCTCTTCCTTTGACGCTTAAAAAACCAATTGATATTGAGGTTCGCGGGGAAATTTTTATGCCAAGAGAGACTTTGGCTAAGTTAAACCAAGAACGAGGTGAACTTAATTTGCCTTTATTTCAAAATTGTCGGAATGCGGCGGCAGGGTCTATTAGGCAGTTAGATTCTAAAATTGCTGCGGGAAGAGGGCTTGATACTTGGATTTATCATTTGCCTAATCCTTTAGATTATGGAATTACAAAACATTGGGATGCATTAGAATTTATGAAGAAGTTAGGGCTTAAAGTTAATCCGGCTAATCGTTTGGTTAAAAACATTGAGGAAATTTTGGCGTTCATTCATGAGTATGGGGAAAAAAGAAGTAGCTTACCTTATGATATTGATGGCGTGGTTATTAAAGTTAATGATCTGGCGATGCAAGAAGCAATTGGTTATACTTCTAAATATCCAAAATGGGCAGTTGCTTATAAGTTTCCGGCTGAAGAAGTTTTAACAAAATTAGTTGATATTATTTTTACGGTTGGTAGAACGGGCCGTATTACACCTAATGCGGTTTTGGAACCAGTTATTGTAATGGGCTCGACTGTAAAAAGGGCTACCCTTCATAATGAAGATTATGTTATAGAAAAAGGTTTGAAAATTGGGGATACGGTATCAATTCGTAAAGCCGGAGATGTTATTCCAGAAGTAGTCGAAGCTAAATTAGAAAGAAGAACGGGCAATGAAAAAGATTTTGTAATGATTAAGAATTGTCCAATATGTAATTATCCTTTACAAAAGAAACCGGGACAAGTTGATCATTATTGTTTAAATCCTAAGTGTCCGGCTAGACATATTGAAAGTTTGATTCATTTTTGTAGTCGTAAAGCGATGAATATTGATGGTTTAGGGGAAAGAATTGTGGAAGATTTCTTTAATTTAGGGTTTATTAAATCTATTACCGATATATATCATTTGGAAACTCATAAAAAGGATTTGCAAGAGTTAGAAGGATATGGAAAAAAGAGTATTGAAAATTTATTAGAAGCTATTTTAAATAGTAAGCAAAACAGTTTAGAAAAATTACTCTTTGGTCTTGGCATTGAAGGAATAGGCGATAAAACGGCCCTTGTGTTAGCTAAAAGATATAAAACATTAGATAATTTAATGGCTCAAAGTGAAGAAGATTTAAAAAATTTAAAAGATATTGGTCCTGTTTTAGCTCATAACATTTATACATATTTTCAAAATGTTGATAACCAAGAACTTATTAACAATTTAAAAGAATTAAATCTAAATATGACATATCTTGGTGAAGAAGAAAAGTACCATGAATTAATTAGTGGGAAACGTTTTGTTGTAACAGGAACGATTTCTTTTATGGGAAGAGATGAAATAGAACACGTTTTAGAAAGCTATGGTGGCAAAGCTAGTAGTAGTGTTTCTTCTAAAACAGATGTGGTTATTGTTGGCGATAGTCCAGGAAGTAAAGCTGATAAAGCTAAGGAACTTAATATTCCTATTTGGGATGAAGGAAAACTTTATTCTATTTTTGATGAATTAAATGTAATTGAACATAATGAAAAAACGGAAAGTGATTAATTTTCCGTTTTTATAATGTTAGTTGTTCTTTTCTTTCTAAAAGAATTTGTTCTATTTGAATTAATATGTTTGTCATAGTTTGATACCATTGCTCACCAAAAAATATTTTAGCTATTTGCAGTAATTCTTGATTATTAGTCATATATAAAGCGAAGAAATTAGCAAATTGTTCATCAAATGATAAATAATAGTTTGTTTTGTCTTTTTGATGATAATAATTATAAGGATGAGAATATGGTAGGGTGAATGTTTGCCCATCTTTTGTTTTAAAATTGTTGACACCTAAATATATACTAGAGATTATATCTGATAAGGGAGCTAAGATAGCTTTGTTTTTAGAATTGCATATAGCTATTATTAGGGTTTTAAAATTGGCTTCTTTGTATAATTCATTATTTAAAGTGAAGTTTAGATTGGCCGCATTTTTTATATGTGCTTGTGTTTCTTTATTAAAATTTTCGAGATTATTAACAGGAATTTTTAAGGTGTTAAATAGATAATGACCAATTTCATGAAGAGATGCGAGATTATCTGCTTTAGGATCAATTTCTAAAGCGTTAAATGTATATAAATAATGAGAACCATTTTTTGATGGGAAAAATTGAATAGTATCTCTTGATAATAAAAAGTTGGTAATTATATTTTGTCCAATTTCGTCTGTATAGGGATAAATAGTTGAAAATATTTCCCATAATTTTTCAATTGTTTCGGTATTATCACCTAAGGGTGTATTTGGTGGGAAAACAAGTTTGGTAAAAAAATCATTTTTGTATTCTTCAGTCATAAGAACTCTCTAACTTTCAAAAATGGCATCAAGATAAAAAATTGGTCGGCCTTCTTTATAATATTGTTTTTCATAATTTGTCATGATATTAGGAATTTTATTTTCATCATGATGTAAATCTAAACTTACTCTTTTAAATGTATACCAATAGTTAGATAAACTTTCTAAGGAATAAGCAAATAATACTTTATTATCCGTTTTCAAGATAATATGTTTTTTCTTTTTAAATATTTTATCATAAAGTTTTAAATAGCTTTCATGTGTAAATCTTTTCTTTTCATCAATTTTTTTAGGCCATGGTTCACTAAAGGTAAGATATATTGTATCTATTTCTTTGGCAAATATTTTGTCTATTTCTCTGGCATCTATACATATTAATTTTAGGTTTTTAAGATTTAAGTTTTCTAGTTTTTTAATACCATTTACCATTTGGGAATCATTTATTTCTAAACCGATGAAGTTGCGGTTTGGATAAGTTTTAGCCATTTCAATAATAAAATCGCCTCTTCCCATCCCAAGTTCTAAATCAATAGGATTGTTGTTATTAAAAATTTCATGCCATTTTCCTTTATAATTTAAAGGATTATTTATGACATATCTTGAATTTTTAACTATTTGATCTGCATTTTTAATTTTAATATATTCCATTTTTTGCCTCATTTCTTTTATTATTTTAGCAAATATTTATTTAAAAGTCTTTGTTTTTTATGTGAAAATTTGATTATAAAGTAAAGTGGTTCGAAAAATCGCCAAAAATGATAAAAAAGTGGTTCGAAAAATCGCCAAAAACAGTAAAAAAGTGGTTCGAAAAATCGCCAAAACATTGCTTTTTCTTTTTTGTTATGTTATATTTTTTATGGTGATGTTATATGAAACGCTCTTTTTGGAATGATTTAGAACAGTGGTACAGTGGAGATATGCAAATGCCTTTAATGGTAATAGGGGCAAGACAAGTAGGAAAAACTTATTTAATTGATAAGTTTTGCAAGAGTCATTTTAAAAAGTATTGTTATATTAATTTGATGCAAGATCAAGATTTTGTTCATGCTTTTCATACTTTACCAGATTTTGCGTCAAAAGTATTTTATTTGGAGTCAAAATATAATGTTAAACTAGATGATAAAGAAGTTGTTTTGTTTGTAGATGAGGTACAAGAAAGTGAAGAATTTATTGAGTCTTTAAAGTTTTTTTGCGAAAGTGATAAAAAATATAAAATTATTTGTGCTGGCTCTTTATTAGGGGTTAAATTAAAAAGAGATTTTTCAAGTTCGTTTCCAGTCGGTAAAGTAGTGATCAAATATATGTATCCAATGAGTTTTCCAGAGTTTTTAGCAGCGACGGGAAATGACCGATATATAAAATTAATTCAAGAGAGTTTTATGAATGATAAACCACTTATAGAATCATTACATAAAATTCTTCTGGACTTTTACCATCAGTTTTTATTTCTTGGTGGAATGCCCGAGTGTATTTTATCTTTTGTAAAAAACAATCAAGATTTTATTTTAATGGATCATAATATCATTTCGAATATTATTCAGTCTTATTTTAATGATATGGGTAAATATACTTCTCAAAAAAATGAGTCATTACGCATATCTAGAATTTATCAAAATATTCCTTCGCAACTGGCAAAAGAAAATCAAAAGTTTACTTTTGCAAAAATTGATAATAAGGATAATCGAAAAAGAGATTATATTACTGCTGTAGACTGGTTACTTGCTAGCAATTTGATTCTTCCTTGTTATGAAGTTACTAATCCAGTATTTCCAGTTTTGGGATATGTCAATTATGAAAATTATAAATTATATATGAATGATACTGGTATTTTGTGCTCTATGTTGCAAGTAAAAGATCATGAAGTTTTATTTGATGGTGATTATTCTTATAAAGGTGTGTTAACTGAAAATTATGTAGCTAGTGAGCTTTATAAAAATGAATTTCCTTTGCTTTATTGGACAAGAAAAGGTGAGAATAAAGCAATGAGTGAAATTGATTTTTTGATTCAGTTAGATAGCAATGTTATTCCTGTTGAGGTAAAGGCTAATCATAATACCCAATCTAAAAGTTTGATGGTTTATAGAGAAAAGTATCAGCCACCATATATGATTAGAATTTCTGCGAAAAATTTCGGTTTTGAAAATAATATTAAATCTGTTCCATTATATGCTGTTTTTTGTATGAACGATTTAGTTAAATTAGAAAAAGAAAAATCACAAGAAAAAATGCGTCAGCAAAAAGAGAATATACAAAAAAAGCAAAAGGAAATTGACAAATTTTTAAATGAATAGTATATTATGAACAGGAAATGCGTTGAAAACTATAGTAGTTATAGAAATTCTTTTTTAGAGAGATGAGGGATGGTGTGACTCATTAGAGATTCTATAATGAAGAAAAGAGTGGGAGCATAAGCGTAATTCTGCGTTAAAGAAAGAAAGTGCATGGCAACATGAATTAAGGTGGTACCGCGGATTTAACAGTTATTCGTCCTTTAGAGGAAGATAACTGTTTTTTATTTTGAAGGAGATAATATGGAAACACCTACTTGTAAAATTGCCTGGATTATTAAAACTTCAGCGATTGTGATAATATCAGTTAGTATATTTTTGGCTTTGTTTTTTTGCTTATTTGGCGCTATTTCTATTTTAGATGCTATTCTTTTAATTATAGGCGGGATTGTGTCTTTTGCTATTTTATATGGTTATGCACATATTATTCAAGGAGTACAAGATCTTGTTTATTTAAAAAAATTGGAATATGAAGATGATGAAGAAGACGAAGAGGAGGAAGAAAAATGAGAGAATTTAGTGAACAAGAATTAGTAAGAAGAGAAAAATTAAAAAATATTAAAAATCCTTATCCTGAGAGGTTTGAGGTAAATACGGAAATAGCTGAGGCTAAAAATTTAGAAGATGGTACAACTGGTATTCGAGTTGCTGGCCGAATTGTTTTAATGCGTAAAATGGGTAAGATGAGCTTTTTAACTATTGGAGATATAGGTGGTCGAATTCAGATTTCAGTTAAAATGGATATGATTGGGGAAGAGGCTTATCAAGATTTCAAACAAAACTATGATTTAGGTGATTTTATTGGTGTTTTAGGTGAAGTCTTTACAACACATACTGGCGAGAAAACAATTCGGGCGAGTGAAATAACTTTTTTAGGAAAAGCATTGAAACCTTTACCAGAAAAATTTCATGGTTTAGAAGATGCCGAAATGATTTATCGTGAACGTTACGTTGACCTTATTATGAATGAAGATGAAAAGAAAAAGTTTTTATTTCGCAGTGCATTTATTAAAGAATTAAGAAATTACTTAAATGATAAAGGCTATGTGGAAATTGAAACACCTATTTTAAATAATAAACCAAGTGGGGCTACAGCAAAACCTTTTATTACCCATCATAATGCTTTAGATATTGATTTATATTTAAGAATTGCGCCAGAAACATATTTAAAAAGAGCTATTGTGGGTGGTTTTACCAAAGTGTTTGAAATTGCTCGTTGTTTTCGAAATGAAGGAATGGATACTACACACTTACAAGATTTTACAATGATTGAAGGATATGGAGCTTACTTAAATTATAAAGATAACATGGTTTTCTTACGTGAACTTTTACAAAGTATTATTTTAAAATTATTTGGCACACTTAGTATTCAAGTGGGCGACAAAATGGTTGATTTAAGTGGCGAATGGCCAAGTGTAAGTTTTAGAGATTTGATTTTAAAATATGCGGCGATTGATATATATGAGGAAGATACTAAAGAAAAATTATTAGTAAAAATTCGGGAAATGCATATTGAAATTGAATCAGAAGTTCCGTTAGAAAATTTAGGATATGGAAATTTAGTTGATCAATTATATAAAAAGGTGGCGAGACCTCATTTAGTTAATCCAATCTTTTTAGTAGAACATCCAATTAGTTTATCACCTTTAGCTCGAGCAAATGATGAAAATCCTAATTTAACTGATCGTTTTCAACTTGTTATTAATGGAGCCGAGATTATTAATGCGTATTCGGAATTAGTTGATCCACAAGAACAAGAAAGACGTTTAGAGGAGCAAGCACGCTTAAAAGCTCATGGCGATGAAGAAGCAATGCCAATGGATTATGATTACATTAGTGCAATGGAATATGGTATGCCACCTATAAGTGGTTGGGGAATGGGCATAGATCGTTTATTACAACTTTTAACAAATAGTGATAATATTAAGGACGTTGTGATGTTTCCTTTAATGCGTCCAAAGGATCAAGAGTAGAGTTCTATTCTTGATTTTTTTATTAAAAAAGTTTTAATTTTCTTTATTTTATAGGTATTTGTGCTATAATTTTAATGGAGGAGGAGATATGAAAAATTTGTTTAAGGAACATGACTTAGTAAAAATTGTTTCTATCTTGTTATTAGTTATTGTTATAATGACTTGGTTTATTCCTTTTGGGGAATTTGGTAGTAGTGCAGTTTTTACAGAAGGTGATGTTACACCTATTGGTATTGCACATATTATTTATGGCTTTATTTATTCCTTACAAAACTATGCTATTCAATTTGGCTTTGTTTTGTTAATCGGAATGTTTTATGGTGTAGCTACAAGAACAGAAGGTTATAAAGCACTTGTTTCAAGAATTGCTAAAGCATGTGATAAAATTGAAATTGTCGTAGCACTTGTTGTTTCATTCATTGTCACTTTACTTGCATCATTCTTGAATACAACTTATGTACTTTTATTTTTCATGCCATTTTTGGTTTCTGTATTTAGAAAAATTGGCTTTGATAAACTTAGTTCATTTGCTTTAACTTTTGGGTCTATTTTAGTTGGCGTTTTAGGTGCAACTTATGGAACAGAAGGCTTTGTTGGGCTTGTAGAATACATTAATATGTATGGAGGGGAGTATACAATTGCAACCGAAATTGTTGTTCGGGCTGGCATCTTACTTTTAGCTTACATTTTGTTTAGTTTCTTTAATGTTTTATATATTAAGAAAAACTTTAAAGCAAATGATAAAAAAGAAGATGCTAAAGTTTTGGATGATAAGTTTGGTGTCCAAGAACCTAAAAAGAAAAATACCAAAATTTGGTTTACAGTTATTTTAGGAGTTATTTTATTTGTTGTAGCTCTTCTAGCATTTATTACATGGAATGCTACACCTAATGGAACAGAGATATTCGGAATTGAGGCTTTTGATACTTTCCATAATTCATTCATGAAATTATCGATTGGTGAAGATTTTCCAATTTTCCAATATATTTTAGGTGGCGGCGGACTTGCTAATTTTAATGCCCCTTTAGTACCTGCCCTTGGTAATTGGTATTTATTTACTTATGCGATTGTAATTATTGCTGTAATGATTTTAATGGCTATTGCTTCTAAAATGAGCGTTCGTGAATTCATTTCTAATATTGGTGATGGCTTTAAGAAAGTAATTCGTCCAGCAATGTATTTAGTATTAGCATATATGGCCTTTATTTTCTTATATTGGGTACCAGTAATTCCAACTATCCTTAATGAAATTGGAAAGATGGCTTCAGGCTTTAATCCTTTTGTAGCTACACTTCAAGCATTTGTAGGAGCTTTCTTTAATTCAGATTTTGCTTATTTGAGTTTCTCATTAGCACCTTATCTTGCATCTTTTAGTGGAGCAGAAGGAAACTTAATTTTAGTTATCTTTACAACTATTTATGGTTTAGTTCAATTTATTACACCAATAAGTATGTTCCTATTATTTGGTCTTTCTTATATGAATATTCCATATAAAAAATGGCTTAAATATGTTTGGAAATTCTTACTATGTATGTTCGTGTGCTTACTTGTGATTTTTACATTGTTAGCATATTTATAAGATTACTGTAATGGTAATCTTTTTGTATAAAAATTCTTCTTTTTTCCCTATATTATCATAGAGTGAATAAAGGAGGATTTTTTTATGTTTCAAAATTATGGATATGAAGTGGCTAATATTTTAAAGGATGCGGAAAAGATTCGTTATCAGTTAAAACACCCTTATGTAGGAACGGAGCATTTGTTTCTTTCTTTACTTAGAAATGATCAAGAAATTGCTGATTGTTTTGCTTTATATGATGTAACTTACGATAATTTTAAAGATGAGTTATTAGCTTTGGTTGGGCAAGCAAGTGCATATCAAGATTTTAATTTATATACGCCGATGCTTCGTAAAGTTTTGGAACAAGCTAACGCGATGGGAAGTGAAATGAATAAGGGAAAAGTCACGGCAACAATGCTTACTTTAGCTATTTTAGAAGAAGGTGAAGGTGTAGCTATTCGAATTCTTATGCACTTCGATGTTCCATTAGATGAAATATATTTAACTTTAAAACAAAAGTTGCTTCCAAAAAATAAACGAAATAGAAATTTAGAAGTTTATAAGATTGGGGTTTCCTTGAGTCAAAATATTTTAAAAGAAAAAACGATTGTTGGAAGAGATAAAGAAGTATCTTTAATGATTGAAACGTTGCTTAGAAGACAAAAAAACAATCCTTTATTGATTGGAAAAGCTGGAGTTGGAAAGACAGCGTTAGTTGAAGAACTGGCACGAAGAATAAAGTATCATGAAGTACCTGAAGAGCTT
Organism: uncultured Bacilli bacterium; assembly: GCA_944336815.1. Classification (GTDB taxonomy): domain Bacteria; phylum Bacillota_I; class Bacilli_A; order RF39; family UBA660; genus Ventrenecus. Next base: position 28,046 of record CALVLG010000001.1, read on the forward strand.
TTTGATTATGAAATTGTTTTACTAGAAATGGGGGCTTTAGTCGCGGGTACTAAATATCGGGGGGAATTTGAAGAACGATTAAATAAAATTATTAAAGAAGTTAGACAAGAAAAAAATATTATTTTGTTTATTGATGAAATTCATTCTATGGTGAATGCGGGCGGAGCTGAAGGAGCAATCTCGGCTGGTGATATTTTAAAACCTTATTTGGCTAGGGGGGAAATTAAAGTCATTGGGGCGACGACATTGCAAGAATATCATGAGTTTTTAGAATGTGATAAAGCCTTAGATAGACGTTTTGAAAAAATAATGTTAAATGAACCAGACGAAGATATGATGAAAGAAATATTAGATGCTGTTTTTCCAGGATATGAAAAATATTATCATGTTTGTTTAACGGAAGAAAATAAACAAAGTTTTTTAAAATATAGTAAGTCCTATTTATTTCATAAATGTAATCCGGATAAAACAATCGATTTAATTGATTCAGTCTGTGCTCGTAAAAAAGTTAAAAACATCTCTCTTAATTATTCAGGTAATGTTCTAGAAAAAATTCAAAAGAAAAAAGAACGAAGTTTAAAAAAAGGTAATTATAAAGAGGCTTTACAAGAGGCTCAAGATGAAAATAAGTGGAAACAAGAATTAAAAAAAATAAATAATAAAACTTATTTAACAATAGATGATGCTGATATATTAGAAGTATTAGAAAATAAGACAAATTTTTGGATTCAAAAAGATGAAAAAAAATTATTAAAAGAATTAGAAGAAAAACTAAAAAGTTCGTTATTTGGGCAAAATGAAGTAATTGAAAATCTTGTTCATTCTTTAAATTTACAGGAAGAAAAAAGTATGAGTTTTTTTCTTTTAGGTGGTAGTGGGGTTGGGAAAACAGAAACTGTTAAAATTTTTAGTGAAGTAATGAAAACTTTATTTATCCGAATTGATATGAGTGAATATAATACGCCAGAAAGCATTTATAAATTAATTGGGACGCCTTATGTGTATGGAAAAAATCATAATGGTTTTGTTTTTCAACAAGTGATGGAAAAACCTTATGTGACTATTTTGTTTGATGAAATAGAGAAAGCTCATCCCAAAGTTTTAAATTTATTGTTACAGATTTTAGATGAATCTTTCGTGACAAATTCTTTTGGAGAAAAAATTTATTTTAATCATTCATTTATATTTTTAACAAGTAATGCGTTGGCAAAAGAAACAATTGGTTTTTCTAAAAAAGATATGGCAGTTGACCTAAATGTCTTTTCAAAAGAATTTTTAGGAAGAATTGATGTTTTTCTAACTTATAACAAAATTACTAAAGATGTAGCTTTAAAGTATATAAAACAAAATTTGAAAAATTTAGATATAGATGTAGAGGCCTTGCTTTTAAAAGCCGAGATCGAAAAATATGGGATGCGTAATTTAAAAAATCAAATTGAAAGAGCAAATAAAAAAAATTCTTTATTAAATAATTAGTGTTTTTTTGGCCATATTAATTTTAGGTGAAGTATGGATGGCTAAAAAGTATAGTACAATAAGTTTTGGTTTAGTAACGATACCGGTTTTGTTTTCTGCTGCGGTTAAAGAAGATGACATTTCTTTTCATCAGTATCATAAAAAATGTTTAGAAAGAGTTATTTATCAAAAATATTGTCCACATTGTCGGAAAACGTTAAAAGATAGTGAAATTGTTAAAGGCTATGAAGATGAAGGTGTTTTTGTTTCTTTTGATAAAAAAGAATTAGATAATTTAAAACCAGAAAATGATGGTGAGATAGAAATTGTTTCTTTTATTCCTTTAGCGGAAGTAGATAGTCGTTATTATGATAAAACTTATTATTTATATCCAGCTAAGAAAAGTAAAGCCTATTCGCTTTTTTTAGAAACGTTAAAAAAAGAAAAGTGTGGGGCTTTATGTAAGGTTGTTTTGTTTAATAAGTTTTATTATGCTCTTATACAAAGTAGGGCCAATTATTTTCTTTTAACTACTTTATATTTTGCTTCAGAAATAAAAGAGTTGCCCGAAATAAGTGAGACAAAGTTTTCTAAAGCCGAAATGGAATTAGCTCATGAATTAATTAGAAAGATGAAGGGTCATTTCACGCCAACTAAATATAAGGATATATATAAAGAAAGTGTTTTAAAAGCGATTGAAGCAAAAATGGCTGGTAAGAAGGTTACTAAAAAGAAAAGAAAAAATAAAAAAGAAATTGCTTCTTTAATGGAGGCGTTAGAAAAGAGTTTGAAAGCATGAAAAGGATGTTTCAAACTTTTTTAAAACCAATGTTACTTTATGAAGAAAAAAGGTTTGTTTTTTCAAATGATTATTTATATGAGATAAAGTATGATGGTGTGCGAGCTTTAGTATATGTTAGTCCGACTTTTTTTAAAGTGGTTAGTCGTAATGGTAGAGATATTACGAAATATTTTTTAGAACTTAAAAGTTTGCAGAAGTTGGTAAATAAAGAAATTATTTTTGATGGTGAACTTATCGCGTTTAAAAACAATAAACCATGCTTTTATGAAATTATGAAAAGGGTTAGAGGAAATAAAAATATTCCTTTTTTATATATGGCCTTTGATCTTTTATATGAGGGATCGTCTTTATTAGATTATCCGTTAGAAAAACGAAAGAAGAAGTTAGCTAAATATCATAATACGTCTTTTTTTCGAGTGGTACCTATTTATAAAAAAGGAAAAGTTTTGTTTGAAAAAGTTAAAAAGTTAGGGTTAGAAGGGATAGTTTGTAAAGCTAAAAATAGTTTATATCAAGTTGGACGTCGGTCTTATGATTGGGTAAAGGTAAAAAATATTCAAAGAGATGTTTTTTATGTGGCTAATTATTTATTTAAAGATAATTATATTATTTTGGATTTAGCTGAGAAAAAGAAAAGTTTTTGTTTTGTTGGGAAAGTGGCCGTTTTAAAAAGTAAAGTTAAAAGAAAGATTATTCCTTATCAAACAAGATGTTATGTAAAGTATTTAGAAAGAACATCAACTTCCTATTTAAGGCAGCCTGTTTTTGAAAGATTTGTTTAATTATTATATCCTATTATTTATAGGGTATTTTTTTTGTTTAAAATGTTAATTTTTACTTGCATTTTACATGTTTCTCGTGTAAAATTGATTTCGTATGACGGCTGTGATGTGTGAAGTTACTGATACACTTGGCGGTGTTGCTGGGTTTAAGCAGAGAATTTACATGGAGCAAGTCTATACAAGATATAGGCGAAAGGAGGACATTTGTTATGTCAAAAAACAAGGTTCGTATCAATTTGAAAGCTTTTGATTCTAAAGTTTTAGATTTAGCAGCTGGTAAAATTGTGGAAACTGTTAAAAGATTAGGAGGTACTGTTTCTGGACCTGTTCCTCTTCCAACGGAAATTGAAAGAGTTACAGTTTTAAGAGCTGTGCATAAGTACAAAGATGCTCGTGAGCAATTTGAAAGTCGTACTCACAAGAGACTTATCGACATACTAGATCCTAGCAAAGAAGTTGTTGATGCTTTAACAAGACTTGATTTACCAAGTGGTGTTGACATTAATATTAAATTATAATAAGGAAAGGAAAAGAGAAAATGAAAGGAATCTTAGGACGCAAGGTTGGCATGACCCAAGTTTTCAGTAAAGATGGTAAACTTATTCCAGTTACAGTAGTAAGTGTTCCAGAAAATACGGTAATGCAAGTTAAAACACTTGATAAAGATGGGTATAATGCTGTTCAACTTGGCGTATTTGACAAAAAAGAAAAAAATTCTAGTCGTGCATGTGTTGGTCACGCGAAAAAAGCAAACACGACTCCTAAGCGCTTCTTGAAAGAAATTCGCGATTGTGAAGGTAACTATCAAGTTGGAGATAAGATAAGCGCACTTTGTTTTGAAGTTGGAGACATTGTTGATGTTACAGGAACAAGTAAAGGAAAAGGCTTTGCCGGTTCTATTAAAAGACATGGTCAACAAAGAGGACCTACGACACACGGTTCTAACTATCACCGTGGACCAGGATCTCTTGGTACAATGCTTCCAAAAAGAGTATTAAAGGGTAAAAATTTACCAGGACACATGGGTAGCGAAACTGTTACTGTTCAAAATCTTGAAATTATCGAAGTAAATGATAAAGAAGGATACATTTTAGTAAGTGGTAATGTACCTGGAGCTAAAAATAGCATGATTTTAATTAAGAGTGCTGTTAAAAATAACCGTAAGAAAAATCCAAAAGAAATAATTTCTTTTGTTAGCGAAACGGTTGTTGACGAAGTTGAAGAAGTAAAAGATGCTACTAGTGAAGAAGTTGTGGAAGAAGTAGAACAAGAAGAAACTAACACAACTGAGGAATCTAAATAGAATCATAGAAAGGAAATGAAAAATGGCAAAATTAGAAGTTAAAAATTTAAAAGCTGAAAAAGTACGCGACATCACTTTAAATGATTCTGTTTGGAAAAATGAAGTACATGAAGATTCTTTAAAGAAGATGATTCGTTTACAAATGGCTGCTACTCGCCAAGGAACACAAAAGACAAAAAATCGTAGTGAAGTTTCTGGTGGTGGAAGAAAGCCTTGGAGACAAAAAGGAACAGGTCGGGCTAGACAAGGTTCTACTCGTGCTGTTCAATGGGTAGGTGGCGGAAGAGCTCATGCTATTTCTCCACGTGATTATGGTTTTAAAATTAACCGTAAAGAAAGAGTTTTAGCTTTACAAAGCGCTTTAGCAGATAAATTAGCTAATAAAGCAGTTGTTGTTTTTGAAAACTTGAATTTAGCAAGTTTAAAAACAAAAGATGTTAAAGACATGATTAAAAAAGCTAAATTAGAAGGAAAAATTTTATTTGTAACAGCAGAAGATTGTGAAAACTTATTTATGGCTTGCCGTAATTTAGGTTATGCTTATCACATTTTAGCAGATGAAATTAATGTTTTAGATATTGTTAATGCTGATACTTTAGTTTTAGATGAAGCTGCTGTTAAAGTAATTGAGGAGGGTATCTCACATGCGTAATCCAGATATTATTTTAGGCCCAGTTATTACAGAAAAAAGTATCGGGGGCAATCAAAATGGTGTGTATGTTTTTAAAGTAGATAAGAAAGCAACAAAAACACAAATTAAAAGTGAAATTGAACGTCATTTTGGTGTTAAAGTTGTGAATGTTAATACTTTAAATACAAAAGCTAAAGACCGTCGTGTTGGAAGATACACTGGTAAAACAAAAACATATAAGAAAGCAATTGTAACCTTAGCACAAGGTTCATCAATTGAAATGTAAGGAGGGAATTTGTAATGGCTATTAAGAAGTTTAAACCTACTACCAATGGTCGTAGAGGAATGTCTACTTTAACAAATGAAGAAATTACGACTTCAACTCCTACTAAATCATTACTTAAAAAAGCTCGTAAAACTGGTGGACGTAATAATCAAGGTAAACTTACTGTTCGTCACATTGGGGGAGGAGCAAAAAGAAAATATAGAGTAATTGATTTCAAAAGAAATAAAATTGGTGTTACTGGACGTGTAGCAAGTATTGAATACGATCCAAACCGTAATGCAAATATTGCATTAATCAATTATTTAGATGGTGATAAGAAATACATTATCGCTCCTAAAGGATTAAAAGTTGGCATGATAATTGAAAATGGGGAAAATGCTGATATTAAAGTTGGTAATGCTTTACCATTAAAAAACATTCCAGTTGGTACTGTTGTTCATTGCCTTGAACTTAATCCTGGTAGTGGTGCTAGCCTTTGTCGTAGTGCGGGTACTTCTGCTCAAATTTTAGGAAGAGAAGACAAATATGTTATGGTTCGTTTACAATCTGGTGAAACAAGAAAAATCTTAGGAAATTGTATAGCAACTATTGGTGTAGTTGGTAATGAAGATTTTGAACTTGTAAACATTGGTAAAGCTGGACGAACAAGACACATGGGTGTAAGACCTACTAACCGTGGTAGTGCAATGAACCCTAATGACCATCCACATGGTGGTGGTGAAGGACGCGCGCCTATTGGTCGTAAGAGTCCAATGACACCTTGGGGTAAACCTGCTCTTGGTTATAAAACTAGAAAAAATAAGAAAGCTTCTGACAAACTTATTGTTAGTCGTAGAAAGAAATAATAGGAGGGAAATATGGCAAGAAGTTTAAAAAAAGGACCTTTCGCTGATAAACATTTATTAGATAAGGTTGAAAAATTAAATAAAGATAATAAAAAAGAAGTTATTAAGACATATTCTCGTCGTTCTACAATATTCCCTAGTTTTGTTGGACATACATTTGCTGTTCATAACGGGAAAGAATTTATTCCTGTTTATGTAACAGAAGAAATGGTTGGCCATAAATTAGGAGAGTTTTCTATGACTCGTAAGTTCGGCGGACATGCAGGTCAGAAGTAGGAGGTAGTACATGGAAACATACGCAATTCATAAAAGTGCTATGGTAGCTCCAAGAAAAGCTAGAATGACAATGGATTTAATCCGAGGAAAAGACATTACAGCTGCTCGTGCTATCTTAGATACTACAAATACAAAATCAAGTCGTTTAATTCGTAAGGTTTTGGAAAGTGCTATTGCAAATGCTGTTAATAACAATGGCGCTAAAGAAGCTGATTTATACATTAGCGAATGTATGGTTAATCCAGGACCAGTTTTAAAAAGAATTAAATTTGCTAGTCGTGGTAATGTTGATCGTCGCGACAAAAGAACAAGTCATATTATTGTTAAAGTAAGTGATGAAAAGAAAGGAGGCAACAAATAATGGGACAAAAAGTTAATCCTGTTGGTTACCGTTTAGGAGTTAATAAAACTTGGGATTCTAGATGGTATGCAAATAAAAAAGATTTTGGGACAACTTTAAATAAAGATATTAAAATTCGGGAATATTTAAAGAAAAATCTTAAAGATGCCGCTGTTGCTTCTATCATCATTGATCGTAAGAAAAATCGTTTAGAAGTTACGATTAATACAGCTAAACCTGGCATTATAATTGGCCGTGGTGGTGAAGACATTGAAAAATTACGTAAAGCATTAGCTAAAGTAGTTGGGGAAGATGTTTATGTATCAATCGTTGATGTTTCTAAACAAGCTGATTTGAATGCGCAATTAGTTGCTGATAATATCGCAATGCAAATTGAAAATCGTGCCCCATTTAGAAGTGCACAAAAAAGAGCTATTAGAAATACAATGAAAGCTGGGGCTAAGGGTATTAAAACTTTAGTTTCTGGGCGTTTAGGCGGTGTAGAAATGGCTCGTAGTGAAGGATACACTGAAGGAACTGTTCCTCTTCATACAATCCGGGCTAATATCGATTATGCTCAAAGTGAAGCTGATACAACTTATGGAAAAATTGGAGTTAAAGTTTGGATTTATAAAGGTGAAATTCTTCCAACAAAGAAAAATGTAAAGGAGCGTGAACAACATGTTGATGCCAAAAAGAACTAAATATCGTAAACAACATCGTAGAAGTTATGAAGGACACGCTAAAGGAAATACAGAATTACATTTTGGTGAATATGGTTTAATGGCAAAAGAAGGAAATTATGTAAGTGCTAGACAAATTGAAGCTGCTCGTATTGCGATGACTCGTTATATGAAACGTGGTGGTAAAGTATTTATTAATATTTTCCCTGATATGCCTAGAACAAAGAAACCATTAGAAACTCGTCAAGGTAAAGGTAAAGGTAACGTTGAAGAATGGGTAGCTGTAGTTAAAGAAGGAAAAATCATGTTTGAAGTTTCTGGTGTTGACGAAGCAACTGCTCGTGAAGCATTACGTTTAGCTTCTCATAAATTACCTGTGACATGTAAGTTTGTTAAAAAGGAAGGTGAAGTATAATGACTGCTCAAGAAATTCGTAAGATGACTGATGAAGAAATTTTAGAAAAAATTAAAGCATCTAAAAGTGAATTGTTAGATTTACGGATGCAAAATGCTAGAGGAGCATTAGAAAAACCAGTTAAAATTCATACATTAAAAAAAGATATAGCTAGAATGATGACAATTTTAAAAGAAAGAGAATTAGGAGGTAATAAATAATGGCAGAAAAAAGAAAACAAGAACTTGTTGGTAAAGTTGTAAGTGCAAAAAATGATAAAACCATTACCGTATTAGTTGAAACTCATAAGATGCATCCTTTATATGGAAAAAGAGTTAAATATTCTAAAAAGTATGCAGCTCATGATGAAAAAAATGTTGCTAAAGTAGGAGATACAGTAAGAATTAGAGCTACAAGACCTCTATCTAAAACAAAAAGATATGAACTTGTTGAAGTTTTAGTTGAAGCTGTTATTCTATAGGAGGTAAACTATGATAATGCAAGAATCAAGACTTAAAGTTGCTGATAATACTGGTGCTCGTGAAGTATTAGTTATCCGTCCTTTAGGTGGAAGTAAAAGAAAAAGTGCTAATATTGGTGATGTTGTTGTTTGTACTGTTAAAAAAGCCATTCCTAATGGAACTCTTAAAAAAGGAAAAGTTGTCAAAGCTGTTATCGTAAGAAGTGTTGAAGGTGTTCGTCGTGCTGATGGAAGTTATATTAAATTTGATGATAATGCTTGTGTTATTATTAAAGATGATAAAACTCCAGTAGGTACTCGTGTATTAGGTCCAGTAGCAAGAGAACTTCGTGAAAAAGATTATATGAAGATTGTTTCTCTAGCTAGTGAGGTTATTTAGGAGGTACTTATGAAAATTAAAGTGAATGATCAAGTAGAAATTATTGCTGGTAAAGATAAAGGAAAAACTGGTCGTGTTTTAAAAACTTTAAGAAAAAAAGACCGTGTTGTTGTTGAAGGAATCAATATGATTAAGAAACATCAAAAACCTAATAATGCTAATGAAAATGGTGGTATTTTCGATATGGAAGCCCCTATTCATGTATCTAATGTTAAAAAAATTGAAACGAACAAGAAAGACACTAAGAAAGTTAAGAAAGATTAAGGTGGGAATTTATGAGTACATTTAAAGAATTATATAATAAGGAAATTGTTCCTGCATTAATGAAAGAATTTCATTACGATTCAGTTATGCAAGTTCCAAAACTAGAAAAAATTGTTATCAACATCGGTGTTGGTGAAGGCCATAACGATGAAAAGTATATCGAAGCTGCTTTAAAAGATTTAGAGACAATTACAGGTCAAAAACCAGTTGTAACTAAAGCTCATAAATCTATTGCAGGTTTTAAAATTCGTGAAGGACAACCTATTGGGGTTAAAGTTACTTTACGTGGTGAAAAAATGTATATTTTCTTTGAAAAACTTGTGAAGCTTGCGCTTCCACGTGTACGTGATTTTAGAGGTGTATCTAAAACAAGTTTCGATGGTCATGGAAATTATACTTTGGGAATTAAAGAACAACTTATTTTTCCAGAAATTGAATACGATAATGTATTAAAAATTCGTGGTATGGATGTTGTATTTGTTACGACAGCTAAAACAAACGAAGAAGCAAAGGCATTACTTGCACAATTTAAAATGCCTTTCAAAGGATAGGAGGACACTATGGCAAAAACTAGTTTGAAAGTAAAACAAGCTCGTAAACCTAAATTTAGTACAAGAGCTTACACTCGTTGTGAACGTTGTGGAAGACCTCATGGTGTTCTACGTAAATATCATTTATGCCGTATTTGCTTTAGAGAATTAGCAAATGAAGGAAAAATTCCTGGCGTAAAGAAAGCAAGTTGGTAGGAAGGAGGAATTTAATATGGTACAAGACGTAATTGCTGATATGCTTACAAGAATTCGTAATGCAAATCAATTAAAATATGATAACGTTACTGTTATTGGTACAAAAATGACTTTAGGTATTGCGGAGATTTTAAAAAGAGAAGGTTACATTAGTGATTTTGTTTATGAAAAACATTCTAATGGTGATAAACTTACTTTAACTTTAAAATATGGCGATCGTAAAGAAAGAGTTATTACTGGTTTAAAACGCATTAGTAAATCTGGTTTACGTGTATATGCTAAAGCTCAAGAAATTCCTCATGTTCTTAATGGACTTGGAATTGCAATCATTTCAACTTCTAAAGGATTAATGACAGATAAAGAAGCTAGAGAAGCTAAGTTAGGAGGCGAAGTTCTTGCCTATATTTGGTAAGATGTGAATTATGAGTAGAATAGGAAAAAGAAAATTACAAATCCCAACTGGTGTTGAAGCTAGTTTAAATGAAAACGTTTTAACTGTTAAAAGTAATAAAGGAACTTTAACCTTAACAGTTGATCCTTTAATTGAAGTTGTTATAGCAGATGGCTCTATTGAAACAAAGAAACGTGAAGATACACCAAGAGCTAATGTTGTTCAAGGAACCATGAACTCACTTATTAACAATATGTTAATTGGTGTTAGTACTGGTTATAAAAAAGGTCTTGAAATTATTGGTGTAGGTTACCGTTTCAATGTTCAAGGTAATAAATTAAATATTAATGCTGGTTTTTCACATCCTGTGGTTATTGAAGCACCAGAAGGAATTCAAATTGCTTCTGTAAGTACAACAGAAATCAGTATTGAAGGTATTGATAAACAAAAAGTATCTGAATTTGCGGCAAAGATTCGGGAAATAAGAAGTCCAGAACCATATAAAGGTAAAGGAATTCGTTATAAAGACGAACATGTACGTCGTAAAGAAGGAAAGAAAGCGGCTAAGTAGGTGATAATATGATAAAGAAAGAATCAAGAAATGTAATGCGTGAAAGACGTCATGCAAGAGTTCGTAAAACTGTTTCTGGAACAAGCGAGTATCCAAGATTAAATGTTTTCCGTTCTAATAAAGAAATTTATGCACAAGTTATTGATGATGTTAAGGGTACTACTTTAGTTAGCTCTTCTTCTAAAATCTTAAAAGTTAATGGCGGTAATATTGAAGGTGCGAAAGCAGTTGGAAAAGACATCGCTTTAAAATGTAAAAAGGCAAAAATAGAAAAAGTCGTTTTTGATAGAGGTGGTTATCTTTATCATGGACGTGTTGCCGCTTTAGCTGAGGCTGCACGTGAAAACGGCTTAGAGATATAGGAGGAAACGGTTATGGCTAGAACACAAAATAATGATGCAAGAAAAAAACTTTTAGAAGAAAAAGTTATTAATCTTAGTCGAGTTACAAAAGTTACAAAAGGTGGTAGACATTTTCGTTTCTCTGCAACTGTTGTTGTTGGTAACCGTAAAGGTTTAGTTGGTATTGGAACTGGCAAAGCTAATGAAGTTAATGATGCTATTTCTAAGGCAAGTAAAGCTGCTAATAAAAACGTTGTTCGAGTTGCTATTCAAGAAGGAAGAACTATTCCACATGAAGCAACAGGTAAAATTGGTCGAGCAGTTGTTTTAATTAAACCGGCTGTAGCTGGTAAAGGAGTTATTGCTGGTGGTGCAGCTCGGGCTGTTTTGGAACTTGCTGGTGTTAAAGATATTATTTCTAAAAGTTTAGGAAGTAATTCACAAGTTAATGTTGCTAAAGCAACTTTAGAAGCTTTAAAATCTGTTCGTACTCCAGCTAAGATTGCAGCTTTACGTGGTAAGAAAGTTGAGGAGTTGTAAGATGAGATTAGAGAGTTTACCTAAAACAAAAGAACTTAAAAACGTAAAACGTGTTGGACGTGGTCCAGGATCTGGAATGGGCAAAACTTCAACTCATGGTGAAAATGGCCAAAAAGCAAGAAGTGGCGCTAGTATTTCTGCTTGGTTTCAAGGTGGTCAATCTCCTTTATATAGAAGAATTCCTAAAAGAGGTTTTAAAAATACACGTTTTGCAACAAAATACGCAGTTATCAATTTAAGTGATTTAGATAAGTACTTTAAAGATGGTGATGTTGTAACACCAGAAATTTTAAAGGAAAGAGGAATCATTAAAAAACAATTAGATGGCGTGAAAGTTTTAGCTAATGGGACATTAACTAAAAAATTGACTGTTAAAGCAGATCGTTTTTCAAGTGTTGCTGTTACTAAAATTGAAAATGCAGGTGGAAAAACTGAGGTGATTTAAGATGGCTACTGGGTCACTCAAGTTATTTTCTAAAGAAGCCAAAGATTTAAGAAAGAGAATTATGTTCACTTTATTTGTTCTAGGCATTTATGCATTGGGAACTGGAATTACGATTGTATGGGCAGCTCCTTGGCTTGGTACTTTATTTAGTGAACTTGATTTTCTAGGTGTTTTTAATTTAATGAGTGGTGGGGGTTTTGAAAGGTTTGCAATCTTTGGCCTTGGCGTAACCCCTTACATCAACGCATCTATTGTTACACAGTTATTAACAATGGATATTATTCCTTATTTTAAGGAACTTAAAGAACAAGGATATGTCGGAAGACAAAAAATTAATCGGATTACAAGATATTTAGGAATTTTCCTAGCATTTGTCCAATCTTATGTTTTAACCGTTTTCTTATTACGAGTTAGTGATGTAAGTATGATTTTAAAAATAACTTTAGTTATGACTGCTGGTACTTCTTTTCTTTTATGGTTAGGAGATCAGATTACAGCTAAAGGTATTGGTAATGGTCAATCTTTACTTATTATGGCTAGTATCGTTTTAAGTTTACCGGCCGTATTTACGGGAGCTTTTGATGTATTTATTGGCTCTGGTACTTATGCTAGTTGGGTAGGAATTATTTTCTTTGCTGCTTATCTAATTATGTACTTACTTGTAATTATAGGTATAGTTTGGATAACGCTTGCAGAACGAAGAATTCCGATTCAATATGCTAATAAAACCGTAAGTGCATATCGCGAAAAACAGTCTTATTTACCACTTCGTATTAATTATGCGGGGGTTATGCCTGTTATTTTTGCTTCAATGCTTCTTACTATTCCATCAATTGTTGTGACAATTATTGGTAATCAAGATGCGATTAATTTTGTAAATAATTATATTATGTATACATCTGTTCCAGGCTTTATTTTATATATTGCTTTAATTGTATTCTTTAGTTATTTTTATACTTTTATGGCAATGAATCCTGAAGAAATGAGTAAAGACTTAAATAAGAGTGGAGCTTATATTCCTGGTGTAAGACCTGGGGCAGAAACAACAAAATACATTAGTAATGTTGTTGGAAGACTTACTTTGGTTGGTTCTTTGTTCATCGCTATTTTAGCTGGTATGCCAATTTTAATTTCTAATTTAACTGGTTTACCACAAAATGTTGCAATTGGTGGAACAGGAATCTTAATCGTTGTCGGTGTGGCAATTGAAACTTATAAACAAATTCAAAGTGGACTTGTTTCGCGGAAGTATTCAAATAGGAGAAGAAATTAGTGAAAAGCGTCATATTTCTTGCTCCTCCTGCCGCTGGCAAGGGCACATATAGCAAGTTTTTAGAAGATAAATATGGTTATCAACATATTTCAACGGGCGATTTATTAAGAGAAAAGGCTTTAACAGATGAAAGTGTTAAGAGGCGATTACAAAGTGGAATGCTATTTTCTGATGATGAAGTAATGACTCTTTTTAAAGAAAGATTAGCAAAATATCCTCATCATACTTTGTTTGTTTTTGATGGTATTCCTAGAACCCTTAATCAAGCTCAAATAATGGATACTTTTTTACCTAAAGATTATATTGTAATATATCTTGATGTACAAAAAGATGTCCTTTTAGAAAGAGTACTGGGACGGATTATTTGTCCTAAGTGTCATCGTAGTTATCATGAAGTTTTTGCCAATTTTAAACCAAAAATAGCTAACGTTTGTGATAATTGTGGTGTTTCTTTAGAAAAAAGAGTAGATGATAAAGAAGAAACATTTTTAAAAAGATATGAAGAATACATTGCAAAAACAGAACCTTTGTTAGATTATTATCAAAATAAAGGGAAGTTATTTCTTTTAAAAAATGAAGATGTTGCTTTAGAAGAATTAGAAAGTTTGATAGGAGGGGCTAATGACAATTAAAAGTGCGAGGGAAATAAAACTAATGAAAGAAGCTGGCCATATAAATTATCTAGCTCATAAAGAGATGGAAAAATATATGAAACCAGGAATTACAACTAAAGAAATTGATAAACATATTTATGATTTTGTAACAAAGATGGGAGGTTATCCTTCATGTCTTGGTTATGAAGGGTTTCCAGGAAGTGCGTGTATAAGTATTAACGATGAAGTTGTTCACGGAATTCCCGGAAATAGAAAATTAAAAAATGGGGATATTGTTAAACTTGATTTTACGGTGCGTAAAGCTGGATATGAAAGTGACATGACTAGAACCTATTTAGTTGGGGAAGTAGAACCACGAATTAAAGAAATGGTTATTGATACAGAAAAATCTTTATATGAAGGGTTGAAAGTTATTAAACCAGGTGCTAGAATAGGGGATATTGGACATGCGATTAGTAGTTATGCTCATGCTCATGGCTTAAGTGTTGTTGAAGAACTTGTTGGTCATGGGATTGGGACAGATATGCACGAAGAACCAGATGTTCCTAATTATGGGGAAGCTAATACTGGTTTAGTTTTAAAAGAAGGCATGGTTTTAGCAATTGAACCAATGCTTAATTTAGGCAGTAAAGAAGTTATGATGCTTGATGATGATTGGACAGTAGTAACAGCTGATGGAAGTCCATCGGCGCATTTTGAACATACCGTTTGTGTAACAAAAGACGGATATGAAATTTTAACGGGAGAATAGAAAATATGGCGAAAAAGAATGATCGAAAGAGCAATTTGCAAAGTAAAGACGTTGTAAAACAAAGACCAGTTAATAATACGCGGTCTGATAAGATTGAAGTAGAAGGTAAAGTTGTTGATGTTTTAAAAGGCGGAGATTATATCGTTGAACTTCAAAATGGTTATACTGTAGAAGCCTACGTTTCTGGTAAAATGCGAGTAAATATGATTCGTATTTTACCGGGTGATACGGTTACCATTGAACTTTCTCCTTATGATTTAACACGTGGGCGTATTGTATGGAATAAAAGGTAATGGAGGTAATATTATGAAAGTTAGACCATCAGTAAAAAAGATTTGTAAAAAATGTAAACTTATTAAAAGAAATGGAAAAGTTATGGTTATTTGTGAGAATCCAAAACACAAACAAACCCAAGGTAAATAAGGAGCGTGAATTAAGAAAATGGCAAGAATTAAAAATATTGAATTACCAAATGAAAAACATGTATGTATTGGTTTAACAGCTATTTATGGAATCGGAAGACCTTTAGCAAAAACGATTTGTGAAAATGCTGGTGTAGATTCTTCAAAAAAAGTTAAAGATTTAACTGATGAAGAAATTCAAAAATTACGTAAAGAAATTGATAATCACACAGTTGAAGGTGATTTAAGACGTGACGTACAAATGAGTATTAAAGAAAAGATGGAAATCAATTCTTATCAAGGTATTCGTCATAAAAAAGGATTACCTGTTCGTGGTCAAAGAACAAGTAGAAATGCTAGAACTCGTAAGGGTAAAGGTAAAGTTGTAGCTAATAAGAAAAAAGCAGGTAAATAGGAGGTAAGTAAGTATGGCATATAATAGAAGAAAAAGAAAAGTTAAAAAGAATGTTCCTGAAGCAGTAGCACATATTCATTCTACTTACAATAATACAATTGTAACAATTACTGATAAAGAAGGTAATGTTCTTAGCTGGGCAAGTGCTGGTACGATTGGGTATAAAGGTTCTAAAAAGAAAACTCCTTTTGCGGCTGGTACAAGTGCTGAAGCTGCTGGTCGTGCAGCTTTAGATTGTGGTGTTAAAAAAGTAGAAGTTCATGTTAAAGGTTTAGGATCAGGAAGAGAAAATGCAATTCGTCAATTACAAGCTGTTGGCCTAGAAGTTACTAGTATCGTTGATGAAACACCTATTCCACATAATGGATGTCGGCCACCAAAAAGACCAAGAAATTAGAATAGGGGAGAGGGTTATATATGATTAAATTTGAAAAACCAGATTATAAGATTACAGAATATCAAGATAGTAATCATTATGGAAAATTTGAATTAGAACCACTTGAAAGAGGTTTTGGAACAACTATTGGAACGGCTTTACGTCGGGTTATGCTATCAAGTATGCCTGGATGTGCAATTACAACGGTTAAAATTGAAGGAGTTCTTCATGAATTCCAAAAGATTGATGGCGTATACGAAGATGTTACAACAATTGTTTTAAATTTAAAAAATGTTGTTTTGAAAAATCATACTGAAGAAGCTAAAACAATGCATTTAGTAGCTAATACACCAGGACCTGTTACAGCTGGAATGATTGAACATGATGCTGATATTGAAATTGTTAATCCTGACTTTGTTATTTGTAATTTAGTTGAAGGCGGTAAAATCGACATGACTTTAACTTGCAATAATGGTAAGGGTTATGTTGATTCAAAAGAAAATCAAAAGCTTTTTGCTGAAGATAAACCAGGTGTTATTGCAATTGATTCATTATATAGTCCGGTAGCAAGAGTAGCTGTTGATGTTGAAGGAGCTCGAGTTGGACATAATGAAAATTTTGATAAATTAATTATGGAAGTTGAAACAAACGGAAGTATTACACCTGAAGAATGTATGGCTTTAGCAGCTAAAATATTAATTGAACATTTTTCAATCGTTGCTGACATCAATTCTATTAGTGATGTAGCTGGTTTAATGAGTGAAAAGAAAGTTGATACTATTACCAAAACTTTAGAAACTCCTATTGAAGAAATTGAATTTTCTGTACGGGCTTATAATTGCTTAAAAAGAGCTGGTATTCATACAGTTCAAGATTTAATCAATAAAAAAGAAAACGAAGTTACAAAAATTCGTAACTTAGGTAAAAAATCATTAAAAGAAGTATTAGATAAAGTAGAAGAAATGGGACTTAAGTTCCGCGAATAAGGAGGTATTTAAAAATGGCTTATAGAAAATTAAGTAGAGATTCGAAGAAAAGAAGAAGTATTCTAGCTGGACTTACAAAAACTGTTATTTTAAATGGCAGTGTAGTGACAACAGAAGCTCGCGCAAAAGAAGTTCGTAAATTTGTTGATAAGTTAATTACCTATGGTAAAAGAGGAACTTTAGTTTCTCGGAGAAAAGCATTAGCTTTTGTTCATAACGATAATGAAGTAGTTAGTAAAGTATTTAATGAACTTGCTAGTAAATATCAAGATCGTAATGGTGGATATACAAGAATTATTAAAATTACGGAACGTGTTGGCGATGATGCTTTACAAGTACGTTTAGAATTAGTGTAAGCTCAAGAGAAATCTTGAGTTTTTTTCATTTAAGTATGATATAATACTTGCAGAAATTTTAAGGAGTTAGGAATGAATACATTATTAATTGATACCCATGATAGGGAGCTTTTGCTAGCTATATATAAAGATGAAAAATTAAAATGGAAAAAAGAAATTAAAGAACAACTTGATCATAGCACTGTTTGTATGCCTTCGTTAGTTGCTTTACTTAATGAGGCTTCTTTAACAATTCATGATATAAATGATATTGTTGTGGTAAATGGGCCAGGTTCTTTTACCGGGGTTCGTTTAGGTGTTACGATTGCTAAAATCCTTTCTTATACTTTACAGATTCCGATTCGTTCAATAACAAGTTTAGAATTATATGAATATCCTTCAGATGCTATTTATGGTGTTTTAAAAGAAAAGAATGGTTATTATGTGGCACAGCGAAAAAATGAAATGTTTGATTTTTATAATTATTTAAAAAAAGATGAATTTTCTTCTTGGAGTAAGAATAAGAACTTTGCTTATGGGGAAGTTATTGATTATGAAAATTTGGTTAAAAAGGCTCATTTAAAAGAAGCTGAAAATGCCCATACTGTTAATCCTTTTTATGTTAAGAAAATCGGGGTTCAAGAATGATTAGAACAGCTAAAGTGACTGATTTAGATACTATTTATAAGATGGGAAGGGCTTTACATGATAATTATAAACAAACTTATGATTTGGAAAGTTTATTAACAAAAGATTATTTTCATCTTTTAGTATATGAAAAAGATAATCAAGTAATTGGTTTTTTAGCTTATTCTTTATTAATTGATTCAGTTGATATTTTAGATATTTATGTTGATAAAGAATATCGTCAGCAAAAAATCGCATCTTTATTAATTGATTATATGATTTCAATGGTAGATCCTAAAACTTCTTTTTTGTTAGAAGTTGCGGTGGATAATTTGCCAGCTATTTCCTTGTATGAAAAATTTGGTTTTAAGGTTATTCATACCCGGAAAAAATATTATGGTCAAAAAGATGCTTATGTAATGGAAAGAGAGGCTTTAAATGAGTAAAGATGTTTATATTTTAGCGATAGAAACTTCTTGTGATGAAACTTCTATGGCTATTGTTAAAAATGGGCAAGATGTTGTTTCTTTATGTATTTCGACTCAGATGAAAGAACATGCTAAATTTGGGGGTGTTGTGCCTGAACTGGCTAGTCGAATGCATACGGAAAATATTACTTATGTTTTAGAAGAAACATTAAAGAAAAGTCCAATAAAAATAGAAGATGTTGATGCTATTGCAGTTACTTATGCTCCAGGGTTATTAGGGAGTTTATTAGTCGGGGTGGAATGTGCAAAAGCCCTTTCTTTGGTATACAACAAACCTCTAATCGCGGTTAATCATACCATGGGACATATTTATGCTAATAATATTGAAAATGATCTTGTTTATCCAACTCTTTCATTAGTTGTAAGTGGGGGGCATACGGATTTGCTGATTTTAAAAAATGAACAAGACATGGAAATACTTGGAAGTACAATTGATGATTCTGTTGGCGAAGTTTTTGATAAAGTTGCTCGGGTTTTGGGAATGTCTTATCCAGGTGGGCCTAATATTGAAAAAGCTGCTTTGCAAGGAAAAAAGACTTATGAGATGCCAATAATGATGAATGATGATAGTTATAATTTTAGTTTTAGCGGGTTAAAAAGTTATGTGATTAATCTTGTACATACGGAAAAAGTTCGGAATCATGAAATACGGATTGATGATTTAGCTTATTCTTTTCAAGCAGCAGCAATTGATGAATTAGTTCGAAAAGTTGAATTAGCTTTAAAAAAGACTAATATTAAAGAGCTTATTTTAGCTGGTGGTGTTTCGGCTAATAAGATGTTACGTGAAGAAATGCAAAAAGTTTGTGATAAATATGAAGCAAAATTTCATGTGCCAAATATTTTATATTGTACAGATAATGCAGCAATGATTGGGTGTGCAGCTTATCCACTTTATAAAGCAAAGAAGTTTGCCTCATTTGCTTTGAATGCCAAAAGTCAAGAAAATATTCAAAAGTATATTGAAGATAATATAAAAAACTGAGTTAAAATTTTACTCAGTCTTTTTTATTCATTATCAGGAAGGGAATCTTCTGGTTTTTCAGGGGTATTAGGTTCTTCTGGTTCGGGTGTTTCTTTATCTGGTTCTTCTGGTATTGGGTCAACAGGTTCTTCGGGCGTTTCTGGTTTTTCAGGGGTATTAGGTTTTTCAGTTGTTTGGTTATCGTCTTCTTCATCGTCATCATCAGGTGTTTCGGGAATAATTGGTTCTTCTGGTTCCGGATCTTTTGGCGGATTTGTAATAGTTGAATCAGGAACTTTGCCGCCGGAATATATACCTTTGCCAACAATATCACTGCTTTGTTCATAATCTACCGAATAATCATAGCTCATAGTAGTTATTGTTTCTTTTTCTTTTAAACCAAGATTTTCTTCCATTGCTTCGACAATGGCATCTAAACTTCCTTTGTAATATCCTAAGCATGATAAACCGTATTGGTTATCAAAACTAAAGTATGATAGTTGAGTTTTTTGAATGTCAATAAATGAATCGCCACTTAAAGCTCTTGTAAGCATTCCTTTTAAAGATTGATAGAAAGATAAGATTTGGCTAGTTTGCATGTTGGTGGCAATGTTGTTACTAATTGTTTTTAATAAATTTTCAAAATCGCTGAAAGAGGCAGTTTGAATTATTTTTTTAGCTAAAGCTTCAATTATTTGTTGTTGATGACGATTTCTGGCAATATCACTTTCTAAATAACCATGTCTGTTTCTAGCATAAGCTAGAGCTTGTTTACCATCTAAGTGTTGATTGCCAGTGTTCATACAAACCATATTTACATAAGTTCGATCGGCACCACTTTCACAAAGACGTCCTTCGCCCCATTTGTTAATATAGGCTTGGTAGTCAGGACTTTCAACATAAACATCAATTCCACCTACAGCATCGACTAAATCAATAACGCCTTGGAAATTTACTTTAACAAAATAATCAATTGTTATACCGGTTAAGTTTTCAATCGTATTTACTGTACTAGCAGTGCCATATCCAGCGGATGAATTTATTTTATTTAAACCAATTGGTTTATTATTCCGATTATAAATTTGAACATATAAGTCTCTTGGTAAGCTAAACATTGTTGCCGTTAGGGTTTTAGGATTAAAAGTTACAAGTATTAGAGTATCACCATTAAATGCAGCATTGGCATCTAAGCCATCTTTGCTATCCGAGTCAACGCCCATAACTAAAACGGTAAATGGTTCAGTTAAACTTTTGGTACTTACTAAAAGTTCACTTTCTTCGGTCTTCATTTCTTTAGAGTATTCTTTAATAATTTTTGTTTCGGTACCAATATTAGCAAATTTTTCTTCACTACTATAAAGAGTTACATAGTCTTTATTTATGAAGACGGCATCTATTTCTTTATTATATAAAGCTTCTAGCATTTCATAGTTATTGCTATAGTATTCAATCGGGTTTTTGATGTTGTCTTTATTTATCCATTCCATTGGGAGGATATATCCGGTTCTATCTTCTTCATCAGTTAGCATACCAATGGTGCTTTCACTATTAAAAGTTGTATCTTTTAAAGTAACAATGGCTGTTGTATAAGTGCTTGTATCACTGGCTGTAAAAGATTCAATTACGTTATATACTTTATCTATATAATAGGAAGCAAAGCCAAATATACCAGCAAATAAAATAGTAAAAATAGTTAAAATGGTAAAACTAATTTTCTTTCTTTTGAACATAGTTACTAATCCTAAGATGGTATATAGTAAACCAAAGAGGGCCATGATTATCAAAACGATAGTTCTTATAACAGTTTCAATACCCGTAAGCGAAAGAACGCTTTTGCAAAAGAAACCATACGTAACCCAGTATAAAATAATGGCAATAAAATAAAAAAACTTCATTACCCAGCTAGCTTTTTTTAATTTTGTGAAAAATACTTTCATTTGTCAACCTCATCTTTCATTATTATGATTATATAATAAATAAGTAAATTTCTCAATATTTGATAGTTTATTTACAAAATGAATTTTGGAAAACTTTTATTCTAATTAAGAAAATGGTATAATTGTGTCGATATAAGGAGGCTAAAAAATGAAAAATATCCGAAAAGCGATTTCTTTTGTAATGTCTCTTTGTACTCTTTTTTTAGCAGTAACGTGCTTTATTCCGATTGCTAAGGCGGCTGTTTCTGGTACAATTACGGGTAATGAAGTCCGTTTTCGAAGTGCGCCTAGTACAGCTGGGGAAAAATTAGCTGTTTTAAATAGTGGGGATATTATTAGTGTAACTAATACAAACAAAGTTAGTGGTGCTGGCTGTTCTGATGGTTGGTATAGTGCTGATTATAATGGTAAAAGTGGTTATGTTTGTTCTACTTATGTTTTATTAGAAGGTGAAACTTCTAGTGCGTCTTATGAAAGACCCTGGACTAGTCCTAAAAAAGCAATAATAGGTGGGGC
>CALVLG010000002.1 GCA_944336815.1 uncultured Bacilli bacterium
AACCATAAGAAAAAAATTGCATTTTTTAAAGAAATATACTATACTAACTACATGTGAAGTTTTTCTGAAGTTGCAATGAACCTCTTTCATGTTACTTTGGATAAACCGATTAATTAGAAAAGGAGGAAAATAATATGGCTATGTCAAAAGAAAGAAAAGCTGAAATTATTAAAGAATTTCAAAAATCTAAAAATGACGTTGGTTCTACTGAAGTTCAAATTGCTTTATTAACAGAAGAAATCAATAACTTAACAGAACATTTTAAAGAACATATTCATGATTTCCATTCTAAACGTGGACTTCAAAAAATGGTTGGACGTCGTAAAAAATTATTAAATTATTTAAAAACAAACGATGTTGTTGCATATCGTGAGTTAATTAAAAAATTAAATTTAAGAAAATAAAGGCACTAATATTTTTAGTGTCTCTTTTTTTAAAATAAAAAGGAGTATGAAAAAATGAAAAAAGTATTTAAAATGGATTTTTATGGTCGGGATATTACAATTGAAACCGGTTGGTTAGCTAAACAAGCTAATGGAGCCGTTTTAGTTCGTTATGGTGATACGGTTGTTTTAACCGCGGCGGTTATGGGCAAAAATGTTATTACTCAAGATTTTTTCCCATTACAAGTTTTATATCAAGAAAAATTATATTCAGTTGGGAAAATACCAGGCGGCTTTATTAAAAGAGAAGGACGACCTACTGATGAAGCTACGTTAGCTGCGAGAATTATTGATCGTCCATTAAGACCAATGTTTGATGAAAATTTACGTAACGAAATTCAAGTTATTAACACTGTTTTATCAGTCGATCAAGACAATTCGCCAGTTATGACAGCATTATTTGGGTCTTCATTATCTATTGGTATTTCCGAAATTCCTTTTGATGGCCCAGTATGTGGCGTTGTTGTTGGTAAAATTGGCAAAGAATATATTATTAACCCAACAGTCGAAGAATTAGAAAAAAGTGAATTAAATTTAACTGTCGCCGGAACAAAAAACGCCATTTGTATGGTTGAAGCTGGGGCTCGGGAATGTAGTGAAAAAGTTGTTTTAGAAGGCATTTTATTTGGTCATGAAGCAATCAAAAAACTTTGTGATTTCCAAGCTGAAATTATTAAAGAAATTGGCAAAGAAAAAGTTGAATTAGATAAAGCTGAATTAGAAAGCGATTTAATAGAAGCTGTAACTAAATATGCTTATAATGATATTTTAGAAGCAATTCAAATTAAAGATAAACTTGCCAGTGCAGCTAAAGTTGAAGAAATAAAAGCCCAAGCAATTGGTTATTTTACCAATATGTATTTAGAGGAAACTGATTTAGAAAACAAATTAAAACAAATTAACAAAATCTTATATAATTTAGAAGCTGATGTTGTAAGAAGTTTAATCACTGAAAAACATATTCGTCCTGATGGTCGTAAAATGGATGAGATAAGACCATTAGACGCAATGGTTGATTTATTACCAAGAACACATGGTTCAGCCGTCTTTACTAGAGGCCAAACCCAAAGTTTAGCCACTACAACTTTAGGAGCGATTGGTGAACATCAAATACTAGATGGCCTTGGAATTGAAGATGCCAAAAGATTCATGCTTCATTATAACTTTCCGGCTTTTTCAGTTGGCGAGATTGGTCGTTATGGTTCACCAGGCCGTCGGGAAATTGGTCATGGTGCATTAGGTGAAAGAGCTCTATCTTATGTTATTCCAAGTGAAGAAGAGTTTCCTTATACAATTCGGGTTGTATCAGAAATTTTGGAAAGTAATGGTTCATCTAGTCAAGCAACTATCTGTGCTGGTTGTTTAAGTCTAATGGCTGCAGGTGTTCCAATAACATCTCCCGTTGCTGGTATAGCTATGGGGTTAATAACTTCTAAAGATGGCCAAAAATATACAATTCTAACGGACATTCAAGGCTTAGAAGATCACATGGGAGATATGGATTTCAAAGTAGCCGGTACTAAAGAAGGTATCACCGCCTTACAAATGGATATTAAAATCAAAGGTGTTACGAAAGAAATCTTAAAAGAAGCTCTTGCCCAAGCCAAAAAAGCCCGTTTACAAATTCTTGATGTCATGAATGATTGCATTAAAGAGCCACGTAAAGAATTAAGTCCTTATGCTCCAAAAATAGAAACATTCCAAATTAATCCAGAAAAAATTAAAGATGTTATTGGTCGTGGGGGCGAGATGATTACTAAAATTATTCTTGAATCAAGTAATGTCAAAACAGTTAATGATAAAGATGCTGTTAAAGTTGATTTAGAAGATGATGGTCGGGTAATTATATATCATACGGATAAAGAAATAATTGCTGAAACCAAACGAAGAATACTAGATGTTGTTCGAGAAGTTGAAGAAGGAAAAATTTACTCTGGAAAAGTTGTTAAAGTCGAAGACTTTGGCTGTTTTGTTGAACTATGGCCAGGTTGTGAAGGACTAGTTCATGTTTCCCAATTAGCTTATGAAAGAGTAAATAAACCTAGTGATATGTTTAAAGTTGGCGATGAAATTTTAGTTAAAAGTTTAGGCTATGACAATAAAGGCCGCTTAAATCTTTCTAGAAAAGAAGCCTTACCAAAGCCAATTAAAAAAGAAAAGAAAAATAAAGAATAAATAAAAAATTTAGAAAGAGAGGAAAAATATGAAATGTCCAGTATGTAAAGATGTTACATTACTAATGTCAGAAAAAAAAGGAATAGAAATTGACTATTGTCCAGAATGTCGTGGAATTTGGCTCGACCGTGGTGAATTAGAAAAACTCATTGCTACAGAAGAAAAAATAGAAAATAGAAAAGAAGAAAAAAATATAGAAATAAAACAAACTCCCAGAAAAAAAGAATCCTTTATAAGTGAAATCTTCGAGTTGTTTGGTGAATAAAAACTTTAAAGATTAAAAATGTTTTTTAAAGGTTCAATGTCAAATAGTGTTGGTGAAGCCAAACTAGTGACAAATGAACTATATGTAAAGGAAGAGATGAATCTTCCTTTTTTTATGCAGTAAAAGTTTAACTTTTTAATAATTTATTTAATATTTTTTTATCTGTTCATTCTTGCTCTTTTTTACTTCTTTTTTCATTTGCCTCGGCATATATTTTTCTAGGTGAGTACAATGCAACTACATGGACTAAAAGATGTAGAAGTAGAAGTACAAAGAAAAAAATATGGTTCTAATAGTTTAACCGAAATGAAAAAGAAAGGCTTTTTATCCCTTTTATTAGAATCTTTAGGTGACCCCATTATTAAAATACTTTTAGTTGCTTTAGCCATCAAAGTTGTTTTTTTATTTCAAAGTTTTGATTGGTTTGAAACCTTAGGAATTTTAATTGCCATCTTTTTAGCTTCTTTCATTTCTTCCATTAGTGAATATGGTAGTGAAGAAGCCTTTAAAAAACTGCAAGAAGAAAATGAAAAAATGAAGGTTAAAGTAAGACGTAATAATACGGTTAAAGAAATTAAAATTGATGAAGTTGTTGTTGGTGACCTTGTTCTTCTTGAAAGTGGCGATGGTATTCCCGCTGATGGATATTTAGTCGAAGGGAAGATAAGTGTTGATGAATCAAGATTAAATGGCGAATCAAAAGAACAAAAAAAATTAGCCGCTAAAGTAGAAAATGCCCAGTCATCCTTATTAAGAGGGGCAGTTGTATATGAAGGAGTAGGCCTCATGCTTGTTACAAAAGTAGGCGATGCGACAATCTATGGCTCCCTTGCTAAAGAAGTACAAGAAAAAGAACCAATGAGTCCTCTTAAATATCGTCTTCGTGGTCTTGCTAAAACAATTAGTAAAATCGGTTACGTTGGTGCTTTTTTAGTAACTTTCTCATATTTATTTTCTGTTTTAATTATGGAAAATAATTTTGAAATTGCCAAAATAATGGCCACTATCACAAACTTTCCCGTCATGATGGACCATTTAATATATGCCTTAACACTATCAGTTACAATTATTGTTGTTGCTGTTCCAGAAGGCTTACCGATGATGATTACCCTAGTATTATCCAGTAACATGAAAAGAATGTTAAAAAGTAATGTTTTAGTAAGAAAACTAGTCGGTATTGAAACAACTGGTTCTTTAAACATTCTCTTTACTGATAAAACAGGAACTCTTACCAAAGGTAAATTAGAAGTTTTAGAAATGATAAGTGGTGAATTAACACATTATTCTAAAAGTAGTCAATTAAGTAAAAATAACAAATATTTAGAAATTGTTAAAAAATGTACTTTATGGAATAACAAAAGTATTTTAAGTGAAGGAAAAGTATTAGGTGGTAATTCTACTGACCGAGCCCTAATAAACTTTTTTCATGAAAAATATCCCAATCCTTATAAAATATTAGCTGAACAGCCCTTCGATAGTAATTTAAAATATTCTTCCCTTACCGTTTTAGAAAACAATCTTACTAGAACATATATCAAAGGTGCAAGTGAAAAACTTTTACCAAAATGTCATCGTTTTTTAACCCAAAATGGCGAAGAGAAACCGTTTTTAACCAAAAAGAATATTGAAAGTGAAATTAATCGCCTAACCAAAACCGGTTGTCGTGTTTTAAGTATGGCTTATAGTCATGAAAAAGAATTAACCTCTTTAGTCTTTGTCGGCCTAATAGCCATAAAAGATGATCTTCGTCCCGAAGCTAAAGAAGGAGTGTCTTTAATTCAAAACGCTGGCATTCAAGTCGTAATGATTACTGGTGATGCTAAAGAAACAGCAACCGCCATTGCCAAAGAAGTAGGCATTATAAAAAATAGTGATGACCTTGTTTTAACTAGTGATGAACTTCATTCTTACAGTGAATACGACTTAGAACAACTTCTTCCTCGTCTTAAAGTCATTGCTCGTGCTTTACCACAAGATAAAAGTAAATTAGTTAAAGTAGCTGAACAAAAAGATTTAATTGTTGGTATGACCGGTGATGGCGTAAATGATGCTCCAGCCCTAAAAAAAGCTAATGTCGGCTTTGCAATGGGAAGTGGAACTGAAGTTTCCAAAGAAGCAAGTGACATTGTAATTTTAGATGACAACATTTTATCGATAAGTCAAGCTATTTTATATGGGCGAACTATTTTTAAAAGCATTCGTAAATTTATTATCTATCAATTAACTTGCAACTTTTGTGCTCTTTTCTTATCTATCATTGGTCCCTTCATTGGCATTAATACCCCTATAACTATTATTCAAATGCTTTGGATTAACATGATTATGGATACCTTTGCCGGTCTTGCTTTTTCCTTTGAACCAGCCTTAAAAGAAACAATGACGGAAAGTCCTAAAAAGAAAAATGAACCAATCATGAATAAATACATGTATTCTGAAATTATTTTTACCGGCCTTTATTCAGCTTTACTATGTTTATTTTTTCTAAAGTCTCCATGGATAAGTTCCTTAATCAGGCCTGATGATCAAAACAAATACTTAATGACAGCATATTTTGCTTTATTTATCTTCATTGGGATAGGTAATGCTTTTAATGCCCGAACTCATCGTTTAAATCTTTTTGCCCATTTAAAAGAAAATATCGTCTTTATTTTCATTGTTCTTTTCATTGCCAGTGTCCAACTAATCTTGATTTATAAAGGTGGCGTTGTCTTTAGAACTTTTGGTCTAACGCCATTTGAACTTACTTTTGTTATTTTCCTTGCTTTTACTGTTATTCCAATCGACTTTTTAAGAAAAATTATCTTAAAAAAGAAAGGTGTTCACCTTGGGGTGTAAAAATGACCAAATTGTCACGTATCCCGATAAAAAAGTATGATATAATTTTTTTATCAGGTGATTAGGAAATGGAAAGATTTACTCCCCGAAAAGAATATGGTTTAACAGAAGAACAAGTTTTACAACGTCAAAAAGAGGGTCTCGTAAACTATGACGAAAGCCCTAAAACAAAAAGTATCAAACAAATATTAGCTAGTAATCTTTTTACTTATTTTAACTTTTTAAATCTTTTTTTAGGTGGGGCCGTAATATTAGCTGGTCTTTTAAATAACGAATTGTTTGAAGGCGCAAAAAATGCTCTTTTTCTAGGCATTGTCATTATTAATTCCATTATTAGTATTGTGGAAGAAATCATTTCCAAAAAAATCATTGACCGTTTATCATTAATTACCGAAGCCAAAGTAACAACCATTAGATCCGGCAAAAAAGTGGAAAAAAGATTAGACGAACTAGTTTTAGATGATGTAACGGTTTTACAAGTTGGCCATCAAATTGTTGCTGATTCCATTATTTTAGCTGGTGAAGTCGAAGTAAATGAAGCTTTCTTAACCGGTGAAGCTGAAGCTATATTAAAGAAAAAAGGGGATATGTTATATTCTGGTTCCTTTATTGTCAGTGGTAGCTGCACAGCCAAAGTAGAACATGTTGGTAAAGATAATTATGCGGCAACCATTTCTAAAGAAGCTAAAAAACACAAAAAAGTTCATTCCGTAATTATGGACTCATTTGAAGCTCTTTTAAAAATCATTTCTATTTTTATTATTCCAATTGGTATTGTGATGTATTTTTCCCAAATGAGCATTACTAATGACCCATCAATCTCTCTTTTTGGAACAGTCGCATCCTTAATAGGTATGATTCCCGAAGGCCTTGTTTTATTAACTAGCTCTGTCATGGCTGTAAGTGTTATTAGACTTTCCAAATATAAAGTTCTAGTTCAACAACTATATGCCATAGAATCGCTAGCCCGAGTAGATGTGATATGTTTAGATAAAACGGGCACCCTTACTAAAGGAAGTATGCAAGTTGTTAAGTATGAAACCCTTTCTAAAACAAACGAAAATATTCCGGATATTATGAATGCTATTGCTAAAAATACAACCGATACCAATGCTACGATGAAAGCAATAAAAGCCTATTTTAAAAAGGGAAGTAGTTGGCAATTAACTAAAAATACTCCTTTCTCATCCGAACGAAAATATTCTCTTTATACTTTTAAAGAACAAGGCACATTTTATCTAGGGGCTCCCGAATACTTATTAGCTAATAATGATAAAACTTTAAAAGAAATCAAGAAATATCAACAAGAAAATCGGGTTATTCTTTTAGCTAAAGGAACTAACTTAAAAAAACTGACCCCTCTAGCTATCATTCTGATGGAAGATAGCGTTAGAATGGAAGCTAAAAAAACGTTAGAATATTTTAAGAGTCAAGGGGTAATGGTCAAAATCATTTCAGGTGATAATGTTGAAACAGTTTTAAACATTGCTAAAAAAGTTGGTTTAGAAAAAATAACTGGCCAAAATGTTGCCTCCTTAACGAAAGAAGAATTAAAAGAATTAGTAAAAAAATATGATGCTTTTGGCCGGGTAAGTCCAGAGCAAAAAAAATGGATTGTCGAAATTTTACAAGAAAGTGGTCGAACTGTCGCGATGACTGGTGATGGTGTAAATGATGTTTTAGCTTTAAAACAAAGTGACTGTGCTATCTCTTTATCTAGTGGTTCTGATGCAGCTAGAAATGTATCGCAACTCGTTTTATTAAATGATAACTTTGATTCTTTACCTTTAGTTGTCGCGGAAGGAAGAAGGACAATTAACAACATCGAAAGATCTTCATCCCTTCTTTTAGTTAAAACAATTTATACTGTTTTACTTATTATATTCAGTCTTTTAACTCATACTAAATACTTCTTTATTCCTATTCAATTAACTTTAATTACAGCTTTTACAATTGGAATTCCATCGTTTATTTTAGCCTTAGAACCAAATCATGATTTAGTAAAAGGTAATTTTCTTTTAAAAATTGTTAGCAAAAGCCTACCAACATCTTTAACCGTTGTCTTTAATATCATTTTAGTAACGCTTTGCGCATCTATTTTCCAAATCCCAGCGAGTTTAGAAACGTCTTTATGTGTTTTCTTAACCGCTATGACAGGATTTATTCATTTATTTAAAATATGTAAGCCTTTTAACTTCTTACGAACATCCTTATTCATTATTATGATTTTAGGTTTCCTTTACTGTGCTGTTTTCCAAAGTACTTTCTTTAGTCTAAGTCCAATGACCTTAACATCAACTTTATTATTTATTATCTTAACAATCGATTCTTTGTTTATCTTCCATATTTTAAACTATCTTATTTCTAAACAATTTCATAAATTAGATCCAACAATTAATAGAGAAAGGTTCTAAAAAGTTTGACTTTTTTAAAGTCATAGCCCTGACTATTTTAAAGTCTAAGTGTTGACTTTTTTAAAGTTGCATGCTATTATTAATTTATCGAGGTGAGAAAAAATGTATGAAAGAGAAGCCAAAGAAGTTATAGAAGAAATAAATCGAAATTTTAAAATATTACTTGTTGCGGGACCAAGACAGGTGGGAAAAACAACTTTACTTCTTGAGTTAAAACCAGAAAATATGAATTATGTCTCTTTAGATGATGAAATATTACGAAATCAAGCAATTGAAGATCCCCATCTTTTTTTAGAAGAACACCCTTATCCTTTATTAATTGATGAAGTGCAATATGCTCCGAATTTATTTTCGTATATCAAAATGAAAGTTGATGAAGTAAAGGACAATGGGATGTACTGGCTTACAGGTTCTCAACAATTTGAGTTAATGAAAAATGCTAGTGAATCACTTGCTGGAAGAGTAGGTATTGTTAATTTAAACAGTTTTACTTATTCAGAAATTGTTCAAAATAATAAAAAAACTTTATTTGAACCAGATAAAATCACTAAAAGTCTTCCGATAAATGTAAATGATTTGTTTGAAAAAATTTTTAAAGGAGGAATGCCAGAATTATATAATAATTCCGAGTTAAGAAGAGAGTTATACTTTCAAGGATATATTGACACATATATTTCCCGCGATGTAAGACAAATTACAGAAGTTGGTAATTTAGAAGCCTTTAAAAAATTCATGGTCAGTATGGCTAGTAGAACTGGTGAACAATTAAATTATACATCCATAGCTCTTGATGCCGGTATAAGTGTTCCAACTGTCAAGTCATGGATTTCTATTTTAATTTCATCTGGCTTAGTTTATTTACTAGAGCCTTATTTATCTTCTGAATTAAAAAGAATAACGCACACTCCTAAAATAATTTTTATGGATACAGGACTTGCTTGTTTTTTAGCTGGTTGGGATAGTGCTAGAGAATTACAGTTAAGCAGTAATGCAGGTCATTTTTTAGAAACATATATTATTAGTGATATTATCAAATCATATAATGCTCGCGGTTTAAGACCAAACATAAGTTATTATCGGGATAAAGAAAAAAATGAAATAGATTTAATTTTTTACAAAAACAATACATTATATCCTTTTGAAATTAAAAAGACCGCATCTCCAACCAAAAAAATGATTAAACATTTTGCTAAATTAATCGATACTAAGAAGAAAATTGGTTCAGGAGGTATTATTTGCTTTTATGACGAATTATTAAAGTTAGACGAAAATAATTATATTGTTCCTATTGCTTCTGTAATTAATCGTTCAAAAGAATAGTATAGTTTAAACACCCATAAGGTGTTTTTTTGGTTGATGGCCCATACAACAAATAAAAACTTGAGTACAATAATATGAGGAGGAAAGAAAATGTTGTTTGATAACACAGATTTTAATTATGAAATGGGCTTTTTTAAAATACCTGGCAGTGATTTTAACCAAGAAAACATCGTTCGCGAAGGCAAATTTTTAAGTCCTGAAGAAGGCTTTTTAAGAGGTAACTTAATGAAAGATGAGTACGTTCCATATAAAGATTATACTTATTTTAAACTAGTGCCTCAAAACGAACAAGAAACTTTACTATTTAAACTTATGGCATATTCTTTTGCTATTAATGATTTGAATTTATATTTAGATTTACACCCAGAAGATCAAAAGGCGTATGATTTATTCAAAAAATATGTTAAAGAAAAAAATGCCATCGAAGAAGGATACATTGCTAAATATGGGCCAATGACTGTAACGGAAACTGAAAGTCCTAAATTTAGTTGGCTTAAAAACCCTTGGCCATGGGATAATATGGGAGGTAGTATGTATGTTTAAATATGTTAAACACTTAAATTATCCAATTAATATTCAAAAAAAAGATTTAAAAATGGCCAAATTATTATTAACTCAACTAGGTGGAGCTAACGGCGAACTAGCAGCTTCTCTTCGTTACTTTTGTCAAAAATTTACGATGCCTGATGAAAAAGGCAAATCACTCTTAAATGATATTGCTACCGAAGAATTAGGTCATTGTGAAATGATTTCAACTATGGTTCACCAATTAACCCAAAATGCGACAATCGAAGAATTAAAAGCAAATGGTCTCGAGTCTCTATACACAAAACATGGTAAAGGAATTTATCCAACTGATTCTTTTGGTAATCCATTTACTGTAACTTACTTTGCTGTAACAGGGGACATAATAGCTGATTTATCGGAAGACATGGCTGCTGAACAAAAAGCAAGAGCAACTTATGAAAACTTAATTAATCTAACAAATGATAAAGATATTATTGGCGTTTTACTTTTTTTAAGGCAAAGAGAAATCGTCCATTTTAACCGCTTCAAAGAATTATATGATCATTATAAACAAAAAGGATATTAAATTAACGAAAAGAGATGAAAAGTCTCTTTTTTTGTGGTACACTATTAGTAGTTAGGAGCGTTTAATATGGTAAAAAAAATAATGAAAAAAGAAACAAAAAAACAACCGAAAGCTGAGCCAAACCTTTTAGGGCCTAGTAGATATATTGGAATCGCCATTGCCCTTTTAAGTGTCATCTTAATTGCTTTAACTCTTGCTATTAAATTTGGCAGTACCCAAAATATAGACTATTCTAAAAGTTATCTAGTTGATAAAAAAATTGCTACGGAAATAAAATGTAATGATTTATCAAATGCCATAACTGGTGAAGAAAGTTTCATTTTTGTGACAACCTTAAATGATGAAAATGAATACAAATTAGAAAAAGATTTAAAAAAAGTAATTGGGGAAAATCGTTTAAATGATAAATTTTATGTTTATGTAGATGATCCATCATGTGGTTCTTTAAGTGATATTACTACAAATGCCAGTATTAACTTAAAACTACAAGAAAAAATCACGCAAGTTCCAACTATCCTTTATTATAAAGATGGTAGTCTTGTTGACTATGTTGAAAGAGTAGATGAAAACATGATGGAAGCAGCTGATTTCGTTCAACTACTAGACATATATGAACTAACAAAATAGTTCTTTTTTTTGGAGGCAGAAAAATGTTAAACATTGTTTTATTTGAACCAGAGATTCCCGGAAATACGGGCAATATTATGCGAACTTGTGTTGCAACGCATACCAAACTTCATTTAATTAAGCCATTAGGCTTTTCCCTTGATGAAAAATATATTAGAAGAAGTGGTGTCAACTACATAGATAACTGTCACTATACCGTATACGAAAACTGGGAAGATTTCATTAGCCAAAATAAAGGG
The DNA here is from genome assembly GCA_944336815.1 of uncultured Bacilli bacterium. Classification (GTDB taxonomy): domain Bacteria; phylum Bacillota_I; class Bacilli_A; order RF39; family UBA660; genus Ventrenecus. Next base: position 11,412 of record CALVLG010000002.1, read on the forward strand.
ACGATGTATTTTTTTACTAGGTATGGCCATCATCCTCATTCTGATTTTGACTATAGTAACCCAAACGAAAATATTTATTTAGTTTTTGGTAAAGAAAGTACTGGTATTCCAAGGAGTATTTTAAAACCACATTTAGATACATGTGCGAGAATTCCTATGACTGATAAAGTCCGTGCTTTAAACTTATCTAATTCAGTCGCGATTGTTTTATATGAAGCCCTAAGACAACAAAATTACTTAGACTTACTACGCGAAGAACCCCATAAAGGTCCGCATTTTATTGAAGATTATGAAGGAGAATAATAATGCACTGCAAAAGATGTGGCAAAGCAATCGGTACTGATAGGGGTATATGTCCTTTTTGTGGGGCGATGCTAAGTAAAGAACAAATGGCCATTTATAAACAAGATAAAAAAGAAAATATGTATAAACCAGAAATGCTCACTGAAAAATATGGTGAAAAACCGCAAGTATATGAAAAAAGACCAAATGATACCAAATACGTTTGGATAATTATAGGCTTATTTGTTATTTTACTTGTTTTAATCATTTTATTATTTTTAAGTATGAATTCTTAAGATTTTTCCACATTAAAAGTAAGAGGGATAATATGCAAATACTTTTACTTTGTGGAAAAATTTTTTTTGCGCGTATTTTAGATGTTACCATTGCTACTTTTCGGCAAAATATTATGCTAAAAGGCAAAATGTTTGTCGGAGCATTTCTTGCCTTCTTAGAAATTTTGATTTGGTTTTTCATTGCCAGAGAAGCCTTACTTATTCCCATTCATAATTTATGGATTCCCGTTTCTTATTCTCTTGGCTATGCCACTGGTACGCTTCTAGGTGCTTACTTATCTAAAACTTTTATTAAAGGGGTGATTGGAATTCAAGTTATAACTGATGAAAACAAAAAAGAAATTATCACAGCTTTAAAAATGCGGGGGTATAGTTTTAATATATTACATTTAGAAAGCGGTTACAAAAGTACACCTAAAATATTAATCTTTTTTGAAGTAAATAAAAAAAGTCTTAAAAAACTAACCAATTTAATTCAAAAAAACGATCCAGATGCTTTTATTACCATCAGCGATACAAGAAGAGTTTATAATGGTTTTGTAAAATAATTTACAAATAGAAAAAAAGTTGTTATAATACGATTGACAGATTTAAGTGGGCAGAAAACTCCCACTTTTATTATTGGAGAGGGTGAGTCAAAAAAGTGTTAGAAAAAATTAAAGAGGCTTTAAAAGAACCAATGGCCAAGATGGATATTGTGGTTGATGATATTACTTTTGACAAAGAAGGATCATACTATTTTTTAAGAATTACTTTAGATAAAGTAAACGGTTTAGATTTGGATACCGTAGTTGAAGCAACAAACGTGATTAATCCAATATTAGACGATTTAGATATTATTGAAGAATCATACATATTAGATGTATCCAGTAAAGAACGAGGAGGAGAGTAAATGAACGCGAAAGAATTTATTAAAGCATTAAATAATATTACGGAAGAAAAAAATATTAGCAAAGATATTGTCTTTGAAGCAATGGAACTTGCTTTAGCAACAGCTTATAAGAAAAATTTTGATTCTAAAACAAATGTTGAAGTAAAAATTAACCGTGAAACTGGGGATATTAAAGTCTATTCTTATTTTATCGTTGTTAATGAATATGATAATGGAACTGAAACAACCGATGAAGAAGGTAAAATAGTTAAAGTTCCGCCTACAATTAATCGTGATGCTCAAATGCTTTTAAGTGAAGCAAGAGAAATTGATCCAACGATTGAAGTAGGTGAAAAAATTGAAAAAGAAGTAACGCCAAAAGATTTTGGCCGGGTTGCTGCTGGTACAGCTAAACAAGTATTAACCCAAAAAATAAGAGAAGCGGAAAGAGCATCTATTATGGAAGAATTTCATGATAAAGCTGGTGAATTAATGCTTGGGATGCTTGCTATGGAAGATTCTAAAAACTATTATGTTGATTTAGGAAAAACAAGAGCAATCTTACCAAAAAGTGAAATGATTCCTGATGAAGTTGTTAAAATGGGAACAAGTATTAAAGTTTATATTCAAAAAGTTGAAGAAACACCAAAAGGACCTTTAATTCTTTGTTCAAGAAAACACTATGGCTTTGTTAGAAGATTATTTGAAACTGAAATTCCTGAACTAGTTGATGGTACAATTGAATTATATTCAGTTGTTAGAGAACCTGGTATTCGTAGCAAAGTTGCCGTTTTCTCAAGAGATGAAAGAGTAGACCCAATCGGTGCTTGTATTGGGGCCGGTGGTAGTAGAATTGCTAACATTTTAAAAGAACTAAATGGGGAAAAGGTTGATTTAATTCGCTACTCTGAAAACGCTGAAGAGTTTATCGCTAATGCCTTATCACCAGCTAAAAATGTCACTGTAAACATTCTAGACCCAATGAAAAAAGAAGCTCTAGCTATTGTTACTGATGATAACCTATCATTAGCTATTGGAAAAAAAGGTTCAAATATTAAATTAGCTAGTCGTTTAACTAAATATAAAATTGAAGTAAAAACTCTTGCTCAAATTAACGAAGAAGGAAATAAAGAAATCGTTTAGGAGGTAATTTATGAAACTAAAAAAAATTCCTATGCGAACTTGTGTTGTCACCAAAGAAAAATATCCTAAAAAAGAACTGATTCGGGTTGTTAGAACGCCAGAAAAAACAGTTATTGTTGATGAAACTGGCCGTCAAAACGGCAAAGGCGCATATCTAAAACTTTCTAAAGAAGTTATTTTGAAAGCCCAAAAAACAAAGGCTTTAGAACGAGCTTTAGAAGTAACCATTCCTGATAGTATCTATGAAGAATTAGAAAGAAAGGCTCAAGAATAATGCCTGGTAAAAGAGAAGATTATTTAACTTGGAATGAGTTTTTTATGGGTATGTCTCTTTTGGCTAGTAATCGTAGTAAAGATCCTAAAACGCAAGTAGGCGCGGCTATAATTAAAGATAATCATGTCTTATCAGTTGGTTATAATGGTACACCTAAAGGCATGAGCGATGATGAAATGCCTTGGGATTCTATTGGGGAAGAAACAAATGATCTTTTAAAAATAAAAAATAGTTTTGTTATTCATGCTGAAGCTAATGCTTTAAATAACCTTCCCATTGGGACCGATTTAACCGGTGCATCGATGTATGTTACTTTATCACCTTGTCCAGAATGTGCCAAACGAATAGCTCAAACAGGGATCAAGACCGTTTATTACTTACGTGATTATAAAAAAACCGACCAATTTCTTCTGACAAAAGCTATTTTTAAATATGCTAATATTACTTTAACAAAACTTGAAGTTCCTGATTTACAAAGAAAATTATATGAGTTAGCTGATAGTTTAAATGATTTAAAAAAAGCTAACTATTCCAAAATAAGAAAAAAATAGAAAGGATGTGTGTAATATGACAGTCAAAGAATATGCGCAAAGTGTTTCATTATCAGTTGCGGAAATACTAAAAAAATGTGAAGACTTAGGAATTGATGTTAAAAATGCGGAGGATCTTTTAACTGATGATGATGTTATCAACTTAGATTTTGCGACAAACCTAATTAGTACCGACAGTGAATCTACTTATGAAGAAGAAGACAGCATGGATGAGATAGTTGAAGATTTAGTTGCCGGCACAAATGTCCATACCATGGATCCAGAAACCAAAAAACAAAAATTAAAAAAACGTAGTGAGTTAGAATCAAGTAAATCAGAGTATTTTAATAAACGAAAAGAAATGTATAAACACAAAGAAAAATTAATGAATAATCAAGTTGATGATAATATTGTGTTATACAAAAATGATATGACAGTAGCTGATTTAGCTAGTGCTTTAAATATAAGTGGGACAGATATTATCAAAAAATTGATGTCTTTAGGTTTAATGGTTTCCTTAAATCAAGTAATTAGTTTTGAAAATGCCGAGATTATTGCCTTAGATTATGGTAAAACTCTTAAAAAAGAAGAAACACAAGATATTAGTAATTTTGAAGAATTTGAAGTTACTGACAAAGAAAGCGACTTAGTTTTACGCCCAGCTGTTGTAACTATTATGGGTCATGTCGACCATGGAAAAACAACCCTTCTAGATTACATCCGTCATAGTAAAGTTGTTGATACTGAATTTGGAGGCATCACGCAACACATTGGAGCTTATCAAATAGAGCACAATGGGCAAAAAATTACTTTTATTGATACTCCTGGTCACGAAGCATTCACCGAAATGCGTGCTAGAGGTGCTAGTATCACAGATATTGTTATTATCATTGTTGCCGCTGATGACGGTGTTATGCCTCAAACAAAAGAAGCTATTGACCATGCTAAAAGTGCCAATGTTCCAATTGTCGTGGCCATCAATAAAATCGATAAACCAAATATCAATATTGAACGAGTAATGCAAGAAATGAGTGAAAACGGTATTACGCCTGAAGAATGGGGTGGCGATATTCCTTTTGTTAAAGTTTCAGCTCAAACTGGTGAAGGTGTCGACCTATTATTAGAAACCATTCAAACAATTAGTGAAGTAAATGGTTATAAAGCTAATCCAAATCGTTATGCTCTAGGAACTGTAATAGAATCAAGATTAGATAAAAATATTGGTGGTGTAGCCTCACTTTTAATTCAAAATGGTACCCTTCGTTTAGGTGATCCAATTGTTGTTGGTACTTTCTTTGGTAAAGTAAGAACAATGAAAAATGATTTAGGTTCTTCAATTGTTGAAGCCGGTCCATCAACGCCTGTTGAAATAACGGGCCTATCTGGTAACCCAAGTGCTGGTGATAAATTCATGGCTTTTGAAACCGAAAGTGAAGCCAAACATGTCGCCTTAAAAAGAGCTGATGCTGCGAAAATGCAAAAAAACAAAAAAGAAGTTGTTTCTTTAGATGACTTATTTTCTAAGATTAAATCTGGTCAAAAAGAAATTAATGTTGTTTTAAAAGCTGATGTTCGCGGTAGTGAAGAAGCTGTTAAACATTCTTTAGAAAAAATCGATGTTGAAGGGGTTAAAGTAAATGTTATTAGAAGTGGTATTGGAACAATTACCGAAAGTGATGTTGTCCTTGCTAATGCTTCTAACGCCATTATAATTGGCTTTAATGTTATGCCTTCGGCTATTACCAAAGAAGTAGCTAAAGAATATAATGTTGATATTCGCTTATATACCATTATATATAAAGTAATTGAAGAAATGGAACTAGCCATGAAAGGTTTACTAGATCCAGAATTTGAAGAACATCAACTAGGATCTGCCGAAATAAGAAAAATATTTACTTTCTCAAAAATCGGTAAAATTGCTGGCTGTTATGTAACTGATGGCATCGTCAAAAATGGTTCTAATGCTCGGGTAATTCGTGATGGTGTAATTATTTATGAAGGTAAAATTGCCTCTATCCAAAGAGAAAAAGACGTTGCTAAAGAAGTTAAAAAAGGTTTTGAATGTGGTATAACCCTTGAAAATTACAGCGATATTAAAGAAGGAGACCTTATCTTATCTTACGAAATGGTGGAGAGTAAAAAATGAGTATAAAATTAGAACGAATTAATTCTGAACTCGTCAAAACAATTTCGGGCATTCTTGCTAGTGAAACTAACGACGAACTTATGCATACCATTACTATTACCGGAGCTCAAGTTTCAAAAGACTTATCATTTGCTAAAGTTTATTTTACCAGTTTAAGTGATTTATCTAAAGAACAACTTGAAAAAGAAATGAATGAAGCCAGTGATATGGTTCGAAAATTTGTTGCTGAGCAAATGGATATGCGCCAAACGCCAAAAATAAAATTTATTTATGATGAATCAATTGAATATGGCAGTAAAATTGAAAAAATAATTGCCGAAATTCATCAAGACGAAAAAGCATAGGCTAACTATGTTTTTTTTGATTGACTTTTCTTTTATAAAATGATAGCATGGGTACAATTAAAATCTATTTGTTTTGAAAGTGGGGTGTACAAGATGAATAGAAAAAAAAGAATGTATACTAAAGAAGAAAGACAAAAAATTTATAAAGCCTATATGAAAGCAAAAGAATTACATCAAGGCCAAAAACGCAAAAGTGGTGAGGAATATTTTATTCATCCCAAAGCAGTTGGTAAATTACTAATTGAAATGGGGGAAGATGCCGATACAATCTGTGCGGGCCTTTTACATGATACGGTTGAAGATACTTCCTATACTTTAGACGAATTAACTAAAGAGTTTGGCCAAAAAATTGCTTTTTTAGTTGATGGTGTGACTAAAATCCGTCAATTTTCTAAGTCTAATAAACAAAAAAATGATTTAGAAACGATAAAAAAAATCATTGTTTACTGTGCAAAAGATATACGCATCTTAAAAATAAAATTAGCTGATCGAATTCATAATATGCGTACCCTAGAATTTCAAAAAATTGAAAGCCAACGAAGAATTGCCCAAGAAACTTTAAATATCTATGCTCCTTTAGCCAAATTTATCGGAGCATATCATATCAAACATGAATTAGAAGATTTAAGTTTAAAATATTTAGAACCCCAAAAATATGAAGATGCTTTAAAAGCACGGGCCAAAATCAAAAATGCTTATGCTAATGAATTAAATAAAATCAAAAAAGTAATCGTGGCTAAATTATTAAAAGCCGGCATAAATAATCGGGTTGAAATACGTTTTTGCAATACTTATTCCTTATATTTACATACCAACAAAGAACAAAACCCTTTTATCGAAAATCTTGCTGATTTGATTAGTGTCAAAATAATTATTCCCGATAATTATGATCCTAACTTATGCTTTTATGTCACTTCATTTATTACTGAACTTTGGAAAACTAAAAGCTCTATTCATAACTATATTCATAATTCTAAACCTAATGGTTATGAGTCAATCCATATCGAAGCCTTCACCCGTATTCCTTTTCCTATTTTATTTAAAATTCGCACGGAAAAGATGGATAAAATCGCCAAATATGGGATACCTTCCCAAACTTTTAACCAAGAAAAATGGGATATGAAAAATATTTTAGAAAACTTTGTTTCTTTAAGTAAAGAAGAAGAGGCCAGTAAATTTGTAAATAGTTTAGAAGAAAGTTTATTAAACAAAAAAATAACCATTTACACCGCCGATGGCACTTTACAAACTATTCCTAGAAATTCAACCTTACTTGATTATGTCTATGCTTTTTATCCTCCTAAAATAGCTGATTACGTCAAAGGCGGCTATGTAAACGGAATTAATGTCGCACCTCAAACGGTTTTACAAGATGGCGACACGATTGAAATTATCCCTTCCCAAGAATTACGAGTTACTGATGAAGCGTGGCTTTCCAAGGTGAAAACACCAATTGTTAGAAAACGGCTTAAAGAATTAGGAGCAAAATCATGAAAGATGGCGTCCTTTTTATAAATAAACCATCAGGCCTAACAAGTCGTGATGTCGTAAATAAAATAGTTAAAATTTACCAAACCAAAAAAGTCGGCCACACTGGTACTCTTGACCCCTTAGCAACCGGCGTTTTAATTGTTTGCCTTGGTAAATATACTAAATTAGTGGAAGAATTAACCAGTAAAGAAAAAGAATATATTGCAACTATGCAGTTAGGAATAGAAACAGATACTTTAGATACTACGGGTCAAGTTTTAAAAACAAAAGAAGTAACCGTTTCAAAAGAAAAAGTTTTAAAGTCTTTTAAAAACTTTCCAACCACTTATATGCAGACAGTTCCTTTGTATTCAGCGGTTAAAATAAATGGCAAAAAACTATATGAATATGCTAGAGAAAAAGAAACCGTTTCTTTACCTAAAAGAGAAGTAACAATTAAAAATTTAAACATCATAAAATATGAAGAAAAAGAAATTACTTTTAAAGTAACAGTTTCTAAAGGAACATACATCCGCAGTTTAATTAAAGATCTTGCTGCTTCTTTTAATGAACTAGCAGTCATGAGTGCTTTAACAAGAACCAAACAAGGTAATGTATCTTTGGCAGAATGTTTAGATTTAGACCAGATTACTTCTAATAGCCCCTTAAAAACTATTAAAGATTTGTTTTCTTATCCCGAAGTAACGGTTGATGAAGAAACAAAAAAGAAAGTTCTAAATGGCAATATAATAAAACTTAACACGACTGAGCCAAGAGTTTTCGTTACGTATCAAAAAACAATCTTGGCCATTTATGAAAAACAATCATCTTTTTATCACTTAGTTTTTAAAAACTGTTAAGGCAAGGGAAACTTGCTTTTTTTTTAGGCTAAATCGTGTTAAAATGAACAAGGAGAGTGAAGTATGTCAAAAATTATTAACGTTTATGGAAGAGAAGTTTTAGATTCAAGAGGCAATCCCACTGTTGAAGTTGAAGTAAAAACAGCAAGTGGGGTATTAGGAAGAGCTATTGTTCCAAGTGGCGCTTCAACTGGCGAAAAGGAAGCCTTAGAATTAAGAGATAATGACCCTAAAAGATATTTAGGTCAAGGTGTTTTACAAGCTGTTCATAATGTCAATACCATTTTAAAAGAAACGGTTTTAGGAATGGAAGTTACTAATCAAGCCCAAATTGATGAAGCCTTAATAAAAGTAGATGGAACTAAAGATAAAAGTCGTTATGGAGCGAATGCTATTTTAGGAATTAGTCTTGCTTGTGCTTCTTCTGCTGCCCAAGAAAAAAACATGCCTTTATATAAATATTTAGGTGGTGATGAAGCCCGTGTTTTACCTGTTCCAATGATGAATGTTTTAAATGGCGGTAGCCATGCTGATAGTTCAGTTGATTTCCAAGAGTATATGCTTGTTTTAATCGGCGCCTCTTCAATTCATGAAGGAATTAGAATGGGTAGTGAAGTTTTCCATCATTTAAAAAAAATATTAAAAAAAGCTGGTGAAATCACGGCCGTTGGTGATGAAGGTGGCTTTGCCCCTAATTTGAAAGATAATGAAGAACCATTAAAATATATTATGATGGCCATTAAGGAAGCCGGCTATATTCCGGGGAAAGACATCGCAATTGCTTTAGATGTCGCGGCAAGTGAGCTGTATAATGAAGAAACTAAAAAATATGAATTAAAGAAAAGTCATGGGCCAAGCAAAACAACCGCTGAAATGATTGCATGGTATGAAGAACTTATTACTAAATATCCTATCATTTCCATTGAAGATGGCCTAGATGAAAACGATTGGGATGGCTGGCAAGAATTAACTACTAAACTAGGAACCAAAATTCAATTAGTTGGTGATGACTTATTTGTAACTAATGCCGAAATTCTTCGCCAAGGAATTACCAAACATGTTGCCAATGCCATTCTTATTAAAGTAAATCAAATTGGCACCTTAACGGAAACAATTAAAGCAATTAAACTAGCCCAAGAAAACAACTATAAAGCTGTTGTTTCCCATCGTTCTGGCGAAACTGAAGATGTCACCATCGCCCATCTAGCAGTTGCTTTTAACACCGGCCAAATAAAAACTGGTTCCATGTCTAGAACAGATCGCATTGCTAAATATAATGAACTAATGCGAATTGAAGAACAACTTGATGCTGCAAGCATCTATCCTGGTTTAGACGCTTTTAAAAATTAAAAATTTCCAACCAATTGTCAAAATTGGTTTTTTCTTTTCTTACTTACATGGCAAATTACTCTAAAAGTGCTTTTTTAGACGGTCTTTTGACGTAATTGCTTTACGTTAAGGAAAAAATTATGGTATACTCGTTTATGGTGAGTAGTATGGCAAACAAAAATACTTATGATGAACATTCAATCAAAATCTTAGAAGGTTTAGAAGCTGTTCGGAAAAGACCAGGAATGTATATTGGTTCAACCGATAAAAAAGGCCTTCATCATTTAATTTGGGAACTTGTTGATAACGGCATTGATGAAATTATTAATGGCTACGGCAATTATATCAAAATCATTTTGCATCAAGACGGTTCTGTAACTGTTGCCGATAATGGTCGCGGCGTTCCAATTGGTAAGCATGAAAGTGGCAAGAGTACTCCCGAAGTCATTTATACTATCTTACATGCGGGTGGAAAATTTGAAGAAGCCGGTTACAAAGTAAGTGGTGGTTTACATGGTGTCGGGGCCAGTGTCGTTAACGCTTTATCAACTTCTATGGAAGTTACTATTTACCGGGAAGGAAAAATAAGTCAAATTAAATTCCATGACGGTGGTAAAGTTTTAAGTCCTTTAAAAACAATTGGCGAATCTAAAAAAACAGGGACGATTGTTAGATTTATGCCAGATAAAGAAATTTTTAAAAACTGTAATTTTAGTTTCACAACTATTTGTGAAAGAATGCAAGAAAGTGCTTTTTTACTTCCAATTGTAACCATTGAAATTATTGATGAAGAAGATAACTTATCAGCTAAATACCATTATGAAAACGGAATTGTATCTTTTGTAGAATATATTAATGAAAACAAAAATGTTTTACACAAACCAATCCATTTTAATAGCACTAAAAATAAAATTGATGTGGAAATTGCCTTACAATACACGGATTCTTATAATGAACAAATCTTATCTTTTGTCAACAATGTTAAAACAGGTGATGGGGGTACGCATGAAGTTGGTTTTAAAACTGGGATAACTAAAGCCTTTAATGATTATGCTAAAGCCAATAATGTTTTAAAAGGAAAAGATGCCAGCTTAGATGGCAGTGATGTTAGAGAAGGCTTAAGTGCTATTATTTCCGTTAAAATACCTGAAGAACTTTTACAATTTGAAGGCCAAACAAAAGGTAAACTAGGAACTCCAGAAGCAAGAAGCGTAACTGAAAGTATTACTTATGAAAATATTAAATTCTTTTTAGAAGAAAATAAAGAAATCGCTTTAAGTATTTTAGAAAAAGCCTTAAAAAGCAAAGAAGCTAGAGAAGCTGCAAGAAAAGCTCGAGAACAAGTAAGAAAAGGAACTGGTAAAAATAACAAAGAAAGAGTTTTAAGTGAAAAACTAGCTAAAGCAACTGGTAAAGATTATGCTAAAAACGAACTTTTTTTAGTCGAAGGTGATTCAGCTGGTGGCTCCGCCAAACCAGTTCGTAACCGTGAAACGCAAGCAATCTTGCCTTTAAGAGGAAAAGTATTAAACTGTGAAAAAGCAAGTCAACATGAAATTGAAGCTAACGCTGAACTTCGGCAAATTGAATATGCTATCGGGGCTGGCTTAGGCCAAAACTTTGATTATACCGAATCAAATTATGGTAAAGTTATTATTATGACCGATGCCGACGTTGATGGCTCACATATTCAAATTCTTTTAATCACCTTCTTCTATCGGTTCATGCGTCCTTTAATTGAACAAGGAATGCTCTATGTAGCAACCCCGCCATTATATGCGATTGAAACGAGCAAAGGCAAAGAATATATTGCTACTGATGATGAATTAGAAGAAAGAAAAAAAACGTTAAAAGGTAATTATAAAGTCCAACGATTTAAAGGTTTAGGTGAAATGGATCCAGATGAACTTTATGAAACAACGATGGACCCTGCCAATAGAAGACTTATGCGTGTTTCTATCACCGATGCGGCCTTAGCTGAAAAAAGAATTCATGTTTTAATGGGTGATGAAGTTGCCCCACGAAAAGAATGGATAAATGAAAATGTTGACTTTACATTAGAAGACGATTTTAGGAAGTGATGACATGGCTAAGAAAAAAGAAGAAAAAACAATTGTTGAAAAAATATATGAATACAGTTTAGAAGAAATCATGGGTGATTGTTTTGGTAAATATGCCAAAGAAATTATTCAAGAAAGAGCCTTACCAGATGTTAGAGATGGTTTAAAACCAGTTCAAAGAAGAATTTTATATGGTATGTACTTATCTGGTTATACTTATGATAAACCTTATCGTAAAAGCGCTAAAGCAGTTGGGGAAATCATGGGTAACTTTCACCCTCATGGTGACTCTTCAATATATGATGCCTTAATTAGAATGTCGCAAGCATGGAAAATGCGGGAAAAGTTAATCGATGTCCATGGTAACAACGGTTCGATTGATGGTGATGGTCCAGCCGCGATGCGTTATACGGAAGCCCGTCTTTCCAAATTTGCCGGTGTCATGTTAAATTCAATTAAGAAAAACACAGTTGAGATGGCTTATAACTTTGATGATACAACTCTAGAACCAACCGTTTTACCAGCCGGTTTTCCAAACTTACTTGTTAATGGTTCAACTGGTATCTCGGCCGGATATGCAACTAATATTCCAACCCATAATTTAAGTGAAGTTATCGATGCAACCATTAAAAGAATCGATTCTCCAAATTGTAAATTAGAAACTATTATGGATATATTACCAGGCCCAGACTTTCCAACTGGGGGAATTGTCGAAGGCAAAAATGGGTTAATTGATGCTTATAAAACCGGTAAAGGAAAAGTTATTTTAAAAGCTAATGCCGAGATTATAACAAATGGTTCTAAAAAACAAATCATTGTTCATTCCATTCCTTATGAAGTAGTAAAAGAACAATTAATTAAAAAAATTACTGATATAAAATTAGATAAAAAAGTAGAAGGCATAAACGATATTATTGATGAATCTGATACCCAAAATATGGCTCGCTTAGTCATTGATTTAAAAAGTAATGCTAATGCCGAACTAATATTAAACTACTTGTTTAAAAATACTGATTTACAAATCAACTATAACTTTAATATGGTCGCGATTGTAAATAGAAGACCAAAATTAGTTGGTATTTTAGAAATTCTAGACGCTTTCATCGCTCATCAAAAAGAAGTCGTTACAAGAAGAACCAAATTTGACTTAGAAGCCGCTAGAAAAGACTATCATATTTTAGAAGGTTTGATTAAAGCCATATCTATATTAGATGATGTAATTAAAACAATTAGATCTAGTAAAAATAAAAGTAATGCCATTGATAATTTAGTTAAAGAATATGACTTTACTTTTGAACAAGCCAAAGCTATTGTTGAATTGCAATTATATCGTTTAACAAATACTGATATTTTAGATATTGAAGAACGTTTGAAAGAACTAGCTAAAAACATGCATGTTTGGGAACAAATATTGCAAAATGAAGAAGCCTTAAAATATGTCATGAAAACAGAATTAAAACAAATCAAAAAAGAATATGGAAATCCACGTCGAACAATTATTAAAGATGAAGTAACTGAAATAAAACTAGATATGAAAAGCATGATACCTAAAGAAAATGTCGTTGTTATTGTAACCAATGAAGGATATATTAAACGCGTTAGTATGAAATCTTTCGCCGCTAATACTGAAGATCCCACAATGAAACCAGGTGATTTCATTACCCATTTATTTGACGTATCAACTTTAGATAACATTTTACTTTTCACCAATAAAGGAAATTATATTTTCTTACCTGTTCATAAAATACCAGATGGAAAATGGAAAGAACTAGGTAAACATATTAACAATATTGTTACTTTAAGCCCAGAAGAAAAAGTTTTAGAAGCCTTTATTTATGAACCAGAAGAAGAAATTATTTCTATTACTAAAAATGGCATGATTAAACGAACTAAAGAAAAAGATTATGAAGTAACAAGAACAAGTAAAGCCATGATGTCTATGAAACTAAAAGAAAACGATGAAGTAATAAGTGTTATAAAAGCATCTTTAAATGTTTTACTTGTTTCTAAAAATGGTTACTACTGTAAATTTAATAAAGTTGAAGTTCCTCTAGTTGGTGTAAGAGGCTCAGGTGTTAAAGCTATGAATTTAAAAGATGATGAAATAGTAAGTGCCACAGGATTGAATGATGAAGAATATGTAACCATCTTTACTGATAAAAAAACAGCCAAGCGAATAAAAACAAGTGATTTAGAAGAAACAGGACGCGCTAAAAGAGGCAATGCCCTTATGAAAAAAGTAAAGACTTCGCCATATCAAATCAAAGCCTGTCTAGTTACAAATTCTAAAACAGAAATAATGCTTATCAATGAAGATGGCTCAAAAGAAATCAAAAATAGTGAAATTCCAATTATGGATCTTCAAAGTACAGGTTCAGCTATTTCTAAAAAAGATATTCTATATGCTTTAAAAAAACAAGAATTAGAAAAAGCCACAATCAAAGAAATTAACAACAAAGAAAAAGAGGATTTCAATTTAGAAGATTTTAAATTATAACAAATTGAGACTTTAAAAAGGTCTCTTTTTTTGCTATAATCCCATTTTCATTTTTCTAATTAATATTTTGAAGGTGGCTATAATTCCAAAATTTTTAATTCTTTAATAGTATTGCCATTGACAATTGAATAACTGTTCAACTATAATTATAACAGTTGAACTAAGCTTCAACTAAATACATATATTATTATTGGAGGAAATTTATGGCTAGAAACGAATTTTCTTGTGATTGTAATGTTATTCATCAAAAAATGGTTGATGAAGTATTGCAAAGAATGCCTAATGAAAAGACTTTTAACAAGCTGGCATGTTTATTTAAACTTATAGGAGATACAACACGATGCAAAATCTTATTTGCGTTAGATCAAAATGAAATGTGTGTTTGTGATCTGGCAAATGTACTTAATATGACTAAATCTGCTATTTCGCATCAATTAGCTATCTTAAGAAAAAGCAATATTGTAAAATGTAAGCGAAGTGGCAAAGAAGTATACTATACGTTAGATGATGACCATATTGTTAAGTTGTTTGAAATAGGTTTAGAACATATTAACCATAAAAATTAAATAAGCAAGAAAGAAGGATTGAAATGAATAAGTATAAATTTAAAATTAAAGGCTTAGACTGTGCCAATTGTGCAAATGAATTAGAAAGAGCTTTACAAAAAATTGATATTATATATAATGTAAGCATTAGTTTTATGACTCAAAAATTAATTTTTGAATGCTGTGAAGATGTAAAAATAGAAGCAATTGAAAGAATAAGAAAAATTATCAAGAAGACTGAGCCTAGTGTAAGTATTGAGGAGGTTTAGCCTAGATGGACAAAAAATTGAATAAGCAATTAATCAGAATAATTATTTCGCTAATACTAGTTATTATCTCATTTTTGATAAAGTTTGATAATGAACTTAACAGTATTCTTTTTATAGTTAGCTATATTATTATAGGATATGATATTGTATTAAAAGCAATAAGAAATATTTTTAAAGGTAAGGTTTTTGATGAAAACTTTTTAATGACCATTGCAACTATAGGAGCTTTTTGCATTGGCGAATTTCCCGAAGCTTGTGCGGTAATGCTCTTCTATCAAATTGGAGAATTGTTTCAAAGTTATGCAGTGGATAAATCAAGAAAATCAGTTGCAGCTCTTATGGATATAAGACCAGACTATGCCAACGTTTATCGCAATAAAGAAATTGAAAAAGTTGATCCAGATGAAGTAAATATAGGAGAAATTATACTGGTAAAACCAGGCGAAAAAATTCCCTTAGATGGAACGATAGTTGAGGGAGAATCAATGCTAAATACCCAAGCATTAACTGGAGAATCTATGCCGAGAAAGGCTATTATAAATGATGAAGTATTAAGTGGATGTATAAACGCTGATAGTATTCTTAAAATTAAGGTTACTAAAAAGTTTGAAGAATCAACGGTTAGTAAGATTTTAGATTTAGTTGAAAATGCCAGTAGTAGAAAATCAAAATCAGAAAATTTTATTAGCAAATTTGCCAAATATTATACACCGATTGTTGTTGTATTAGCCCTTTTACTAGCATTCATCCCGCCACTTGTAATAAATGATGCAACATTTAGCGATTGGCTATACCGGGCCCTTTCATTTTTAGTTGTTTCATGTCCATGTGCTTTAGTTATTTCTATTCCATTATCTTTTTTTGGTGGAATAGGTGCTGCTTCTAAAATTGGTGTCTTGATAAAAGGTAGTAATTATTTAGAAGCATTATCAAATACAGAAATTATCGTTTGTGATAAAACAGGAACATTAACAGAAGGCGTGTTTAAAGTACAAGAAATTAATGCAATTGGATATTCTAATCATGATTTATTAAGATATGCCTCTTATGCTGAAAATTTTTCTAATCATCCTATATCCCAATCTTTAAAACAAGCATATAAAAAAGAAATAGATAATAAACTCGTTACTAAAACAGAGGAAATAGCTGGCAAAGGCATTAAAGCAAAAATTGACGGAAAAACAGTTTTAGTTGGTAATGAAAAACTAATGCAAGAACATAATATTGATTTTAAAAAAAGCGAAAAACTTGGAACGATTGTTTATGTGGCAATAGATGATAAATTTGCCGGAACAATTTTGATTGCTGATAAGATTAAAGATGATGCTTATAAAGCAGTGAAATTATTTAAAGAAAACAATGTTAAAAACATTGTGATGTTAACAGGTGATCGCAAAAACATTAGCGAAAGTGTCGCCCATGAGCTTGGTTTAGATGAGTGCCACTCGGAATTACTTCCGACTGATAAAGTTGCTTGGACCGAAAAATTAATGGCTAAAAAATCAGCTAATGGCAAACTAGTATTTATCGGTGATGGTATTAATGATGCTCCTGTTCTCGCTTTGGCAGATATAGGTGTTGCTATGGGGGCTTTAGGTAGTGATGCAGCCGTTGAAATGGCAGATGTTGTTATAATGACGGATGAGCCATCTAAAATTGCTAGTTCTATCTTAATTTCTAAAAAAACAATGCGAATTGTAAAACAAAATATAGTATTTGCAATTGCTGTAAAAGTAGCTGTATTAATATTAAGCGCTTTAGGTATTGCTAGTATGTGGGCAGCCGTATTTGCTGATGTAGGAGTATCGGTTTTAGCAATCATAAATGCCCTTAGAATTTTAAAAATTGAATTTTTAAAATAATTAGGTGATGTTTCTATGAAAAAAATAGTTTTAAAAATAGGTGGTATGACTTGCAGTGCTTGTTCATCAGGATTAGAAAAATATTTAAATAAACAACCAGGTATAAAAAATGCCAATGTAAATTTAGTGTTATCTATTGCTACAATTGAATATGAAAATAAAAACCAAAAAACTATAGAGGGCTATATAAAAGAAGCTGGATTTGTAAGCTTAGGAGAATTTAAGGGAATAGATGATATAGAAATAAATAAATTAGATAAAGTAAAATTAATTTTTTTCGGAATCTTAATTTTATTTATTATGTATATTTCTATGGGACCGATGTTAAATTTGCCTCGTATTCCTTTTGTTAATCATGATTATCCGATTATTTTAGCATCTGTAATGTTATTAATAACATTTATCTTCTTATGGTATGGATATGATATCTTAAAAAATGGCATCAAAAATTTATTTCATAAAATGCCTAACATGGATACTTTAGTAATGTTTAGTGTATTATTTAGTTTGGCATATAGTCTTTACGGATATATTAATATATTATTTGGAGCAAAAGAATATCTCGGAAGCCTATACTTTGAATCAACTTGCATGGTTATTTACTTTATTAAACTAGGAAGATTTATTGAAGATATAAGCAAGGATAAGACAAAAGACGCCTTAAAAAAATTAGTAACAATTACCCCAAAAACAGCAATAATAAAAACAAATTCCAAGGAAAAGATAGTGTCCATAGATGAAGTGCAAAAAGATGATTTATTAATTTGTAAATCGGGAAGTAAGATTGCTGTAGATGGTATTGTAGAAAGTGGAAAAATTTATGTTGATGAAAGTTTTATTACTGGTGAAAGCGTTCCAGTATTAAAAGAAAAAGGCAGTAAAGTTATTGCGGGTTCGATTAGTTATGATGGCTATATTGAATATAGAGCTAAAAAAATTGGCAAAGAATCAACTATATCCGAAATAGTAAAAATGGTTATTGAGGCTACAAATACTAAAAGTAAAATTCAAAAATTAGCGGATAAAATTAGTGGTTATTTTGTATCAATTATTCTTGTTATTTCTGTTTTAACATTTATTATTCAAATGATCGGTGGTTTACCAATTGAAAAAGCATTGCTTCACATGGTTACAATTCTTGTTGTCGCTTGTCCATGTGCTTTAGGACTTGCTGTTCCGTTAGTGGTAGTCGTAAGTAACGGTTTATGTGCCAAAAAAGGTTTGTTTTTAAGAAATAGTGAAACTTTAGAAAATGCTAGAATTATTGATACTGTTGTCTTTGACAAAACCGGAACCTTAACTCTCGGCAAATTAAATATATTTAATTTTTTTAATTACGCCAAGTATGATGATAATAGCCTCTTAAATATTGTTGCTAACATCGAAAAAAAATCATCACATCCTATTAGCACGGCATTTAAGATAAGTCAAAAATTAGGCGTAAGCAATTTTAAAACATTAAGTGGCCTTGGTATTTATGGAAAAATAAATGAACATAACTATTATCTAGGAAATGATAAGTTGTTAACTAAATTGAAGATTAAAAACAATAATATAAAAGACTATGACTATCTTGTTAGAAACGGGTGTAGCATAATTTACATTATTGAAAATAAAAGGATTATTGGTCTAATTGGTGTTCGAGATATTATAAGGCCAAATATAAAAGATGTTATTCATAAATTTGCTGAAAATAATATCGAAGTTATTATGCTAACTGGCGACAATGACATTACTGCTAGAATAATTGCTCAAGAGCTTGGAATAAAAAAAGTTATAGCAAATGTTCTACCACAAGATAAAGCCGAGCATATCAAACAATTAACGGCAAAAGGTAAAAAAGTTATTATGGTCGGTGATGGAATAAACGACGCTCCGGCATTAGTTAATGCAACCATAGGTATTAGTGTCAATGATGGTACCGATATTGCTATGGATTCTGCTGATGTTATTTTAATGAAAAATGACATCAACAACATTATCGATTTAATTGCCATAAGTAAACAATCCTATAAAGTTATTAAGCAAAATCTATTCTGGGCGTTTTTCTATAATCTTTGTATGATTCCAATTGCCATGGGGTTATTCAGTAATATTGGAATAAGTATGACACCTATGTTTGGCAGTATAGCAATGATTTTTAGTAGTTTAACAGTGGTATTAAATGCATTAAGATTTGGGAGAGTGAAAAATGAAAAAATTTGAATTAAATATTAAAGGGATAGAATGTGAAGGATGCGTGAATAGAATAAAAAATGTTTTATCATCTATTAAAGGAATTGATTCATTTACAATTTCAATAGAAGATAAAAAATTACTATTATCAGTTAAAAACGAAAAAGTTATTAATGAGATAATAAGAAAAATAGAAGCATTAGGATTTAGTGTTTCTAAATAATTTTCGATTGAGACTTTAAAAGGGTCTCTTTTTTTGCTATAATTTCCTTAATAGAAAAGAGGATCAAACTTATGAAAAAAGTCATAATTTTAGGTATCCTTCT
>CALVLG010000003.1 GCA_944336815.1 uncultured Bacilli bacterium
CAAACCTCCTCTCTATAAAGATCAGAGGTAGACACTCAACAACTGATATTCCCTATAAAAAATATACTATTGAATGTTTAAATAAACAAGCGAACAAGAATTATTTTAATAGATTTTTAAAAATGTGTGTTATAATTTTAGTGGTGGCTGATTATTATATTAAATTTTTAAAAAGTAGTAAATAGCTTTCCCAATGACACTAGATTGATAATTATTCGAACTAGTAATAGTTCGTTTTTTTTATGATTTTTAAATTGTGTGGTCGAAAAGTGTCCGAAAAGTGTCCGAAAAGTGTCCGAATACTGTGATTTCTAAGTAAAAATGTAACATTTTTACTTAGAAATCACATTTGAACGTACATGTATACATAGAGGACTTGTAACAAGTTCATTTTTGTGTTATACATTAGTATGTAAGCAAGAAAACTTGCATAAAATAAAAAAGAGGAACATTTAATTCTGTAAGTGAATGTCGCCTCTAAAAATTTAGGGTTGACACTCAATCAGAGATGAGAGAGTGTCATATTTTTATTGCTATTACCAATAAGGTAAGGAGTAATAAAATGATAGCAATAAGACGAAGGACTTTTATTATAAAAGTTCTTTTCTTCATTTCTATCCCTCCTTTCTTTCTCAAGATTGGAGGACAACACTCACATCAAATGTTGAAAAAGAAATGTAAGCAAAAAGTTGATAAAATCGTTATTTATTGTACGGCTCCGATAAAGAAAGTTGTGGCCGAAGTTTTAGTAGAAGATTTAATAAGTAATACGCCTATTAAGGTATGGAATATTACCAAAGAATATGCTGGAATATCGAAAATAAAATATATGCAATATTTTGCTAATACAAAGGTGGCTTATGCTTATAAATTAGGCAAAATAAAAAAATATGGTGTTCCTAAAACTTTAGAAGAATTAGGAATTAATTATTATCCGCAGTCGTATGTATATTTGGATGATTAGGAATTGTTTATGTTTTTAAAAATGGCTTAATTTCTTTGGCAAGTTTATGTTTTCTATGGCATATATTTTATTAGGTGAAGGTATGAAATTTCAAGTTGCTAAGCCATATCCACAAATTAGAGTTGAAAGAAAATCGTTAAAAACGGCTAAAATAATAAGTCATTTATATGCTTCTAATGAAAGTGAACTAACAGCTGTTCATGAGTATATGTTTCAAAGTATGGTTACTTTAGATGAAGAAGTAAAACTTATATTACATTCTATTGGAATTGTGGAAATGAAGCATTTAGAAATATTAGGCTCAATTCTTAACGCTTTAGGATCACCACCAGTTTATGCTGATATTATGGACGATGATTGTTCTTATTGGAATAGTGATTTTGTGTATTATGATCAAGATCTTAAAACTATTTTAGAGATTGATATTGAAAGAGAAAAACAAGCCATTTATAACTATCACATGGTATTAAGTGTGCTTGATGATATATACATTAAAGAATGTTTAAAAAGAATTGTAGAAGATGAGTATTTACATTTAGAAATATTAGAAAAACTTTTATTGCAGGTTATAAAATAGCTTAAATATCGACAATGTTTCGGAGGAAATGTTGTTTTTTTTCGGGGTAAAATATGGTACAATTAAGAAGATAGAAGGGGCATAAAAATGAAAAAAGAATACGACGTTATAGTTATTGGGGCAGGAAATGCTGGTTTAGTTTCGGCACTTACTTTGCAAAAACAAAATAAAAAAGTGTTGTTATTAGAAAGTGGCCGTTTTGTAGGTGGCCTTTCAGCTTCTTTTGTAAGAGGTGAATTTACGTTTGATACCAACTTTGATGATTTTTTACTTTATGGAAATGGCGAAGAAAGCGGAATTATTACTTCTTTGTTTGAACGATTAGCAATTGTAGATCAGCTTCATCCAATAAAAAGAGCTACGACATTTAAAATTTATACTTTAAATGATAAAAAAGAATATGAATTTCCGTTTGGGGTAAATGAGTTTTTAGCAAAAATGGAAGATTATGTGGCTGGTAGCCAAAAAAG
The DNA here is from genome assembly GCA_944336815.1 of uncultured Bacilli bacterium. Lineage (GTDB taxonomy): Bacteria > Bacillota_I > Bacilli_A > RF39 > UBA660 > Ventrenecus. Next base: position 2,012 of record CALVLG010000003.1, read on the forward strand.
TGTTAAAGAGTTTTTACAAATTAGTAAAGAAGTATACGAAGCTTGTTTAAATATAATGGAAATGAAAGGAAAAATGGATTTTACGCTTTTAGAAGAGAAATATCCTAATTTTTTAGAGATGGCTTCTTTATCGTTAGAAGAAGGTTTAAAATTTCTTAAAATACCAAGAAAAGCGGCCCAGCTTCTTAGTGGGTGTTGGTTACTTTTGGGAAGTCCTGTCCATAAAGTTAGTTTTGTTACTTATGCTTTTTCTTTTTATGCTTTTCTTTCTTTTGGTGGTTATGGTTTAGAAGAGTCAAGTCATGATATTTCGCTTATATTAAGTGAAGAGTTTTTAAAATATGGGGGTACTTTAAAATGTTTAAATGAAGTTCGGGAAATTATGGTGGAAAACAACGAAGTAGTGGGTGTTGTAACAACTAAAAATGAGCGATTCTATAGTAAAAAGATTGTGGCTGATATTTCGCCAACTAAAGTTTATGGTTCTTTGATTAAAGATAATGTTCCTTTAAAAGCTAAAACTTTAACTAGTAATCGTCTTTTGGGAGCTTTGCCAGTTACCGTGTTTTTAGGCCTTGATAAGTCTTTAAATAGTTTAGAACTACATGAAGGAACATCTTTTATTTACTATACTTTAAATAGTCAAAAAGAATATAAAATGATGCATAAATTATCTCATCCTAATTTACATGTTTGGGCTAAAAATGTTTTAGAAGATAAAGCAATTATAAAAATAACTGGTTTTGTTTATAAAGATGCCTTTAAAAAAATGGTTACTAAAGAAAATTATTTTGCTTTAAAAAAACAGTTGACTGAAAACCTTATTTTGATGTTTGAAGAAGCAACAGGCAAAGAAATAAAAAAAGCACTTTGGGAAATAGAAGCAGCGACACCTTTAACTTATGAACGATATTTAAAACATCCGGGTGGGACTATATTTGGTTATTTAGCAAGTGGCTTAGATGATTTTTTGCCAAGGATCTTAAATGAATGCAACGAAGAATATATTAAAGGTTTATATTTTACTGGTTCATTTGGGGCGTTTTTAGCTAGTCCTTATGCTACTTATTTAAACGGTGAGTATGTAGCTAATAAGTTATTAGGAGGTGATTCTGATGCCAAAACTTGGTAATTTGTTAAATCTTCGGGAACGACGGGAAAGGTTTATTTTAAATGGGCAAGCTAAAACTATTTTAGAAGAAGAAAAAATAACGGCTTTAAGTAATATTATTCATCCAAAAGGGATGCGAGTAAAGGTAAAAAAAATAGTTAATGAAACAGCTGAGGTAAAATCTTTTTATTTAGAGCCTGTAAATAGTAGTTTAATGCCGCCTTTTTTAGCCGGTCAATTTATTACTTTATGTGTAACGATTGATGGGCGAACATATAAAAGACCTTATTCAATAACGAGTAAAGTTAATGATTTAACTGAATATCGGATTACAATTAAAAAACAAGATAATGGTGTAGTTTCATCTTATATGTTTAGGGAAGTAAATGAAGGTGATTTGTTTAATATCCTTGGCCCATTTGGGCATTTTACGTATGAAAAATGGCGGGATCAAGAAGATGTGGTGTTAATTGCTGGGGGCAGTGGCATAACTCCTTTTATGGCTTATTTGCAAGATGAAGACTTTTTGAAACATATTCATTCTTTAACGCTTTTGGTAGCAGCTAGGTTTGATCAAGATATTATTTTTAAGAAAGAAATCGATGATATAAAAGCTAAAAATAGTAAAATTTCGGTAACTTATATTTTAAGTGAACAAAAAAGAGAAGGGTATGAATATGGCCTAATTGATGAAGAAAAACTTTTGAAATTACATTTAGAAAATAAAAGCATTTTTGTAAGTGGGCCATTAAAAATGTATTTTTCTTTAAATGAAATCTTTAAAAAATTAGATCTTCCTAATCGTTTTATTCGGCACGATTTATACCGGGAAAGGCCGGATAATTTAGGCAGTTTAGAACATACTTTAACGATTATTATGGAAGATAAAGTAATAAAGGTACCTTGTTTTGAAAATGAAACATTAATAACGAGCATGGAAAAAGGAAGAGTTAAAACTATGGTTCATTGTACTGTTGGTTCGTGTGGTTTTTGTTTAAGTAAATTAATTAGTGGTGAAGTTAAAACGGAGGTTTCGGCTTTAAAGAAAAAAGATTTGGAACACAAGTATATTCATCCTTGTGTAACCTATCCTTTAAGTGATGTGACAATTGAAATTCCAATTAAGTAAACTTGCTTTTTGGAATTTTTTTCTTTATACTTTTAGATGTGAGGAAAATGAAAGTATTAAAATGGAAAAAAGGAAAAGGTAAAACATATCTTCTTTGTTTAGATAATAAGCAAGAAATACCTTTTTTAGAAGAGTTTGTTATTCAAGAAAGATTGCTTTTTTATAAAGAGGTAACAGCCGACCTTTTAAATGAATGGATTGATAAAAATAATTTAGGAGTTGGTTATAGATTAGCTTTAAATTATTTAGATAAAAAGATGCGGACTAAAAAAGAAGTTTATAAATTTTTAAAAGAAAAGGAAACGGCTGAAAAGATAATTTTAAAGGTTATTGAACGGTTAGAACAAGAAGGTTATTTAGATGAAGAAAAGTACATAAATGCTTTTTGGCATGATGCTATGGTGCTTTCTTTAGATGGACCGTTAAAAATAGCTAGAGATCTAGCGAAAGTAGGGATAGAGGATACATCTTTTTTGGCCGATGTTAAAGATGAAGTTTGGGAAGATAGAATGGCGAAACTGGCGACTAAAAAGTTAGCGAAGAAAACTAAGGATAGTGGGGCGATGTTAAAACAAAAATTAGCAACTTTTTTATATAGTCATGGTTATGATTATGAGTTTAGTAAAAGTTTCATTCAAAATTTGCCGGTTGAAGAAGATTTGGATAATTTAAGAAAAGAAAAAGAACAATACTTTAAAAAATATGCTTCTAAATATGAAGAGCCAAAGTTATCTTGGGTTGTTAAAGGAAAACTCCAAAGTAAAGGGTATACTAAGGAAAGCATTTTAAAGGTTTTTGAAGAATAAAAAAACGGGAATATTTTTCCCATTTTTTTTAATTAACCTTCAAAATATATGTGCAAGTATCATATTGTATTTATTCCAAAATATAGAAGGAAAGTCATCTATTATAAATTAAGAAGTGATATTCAAAAATATATTGATGCAAGACAAATTAACAAAGAAAGAATATATGAACCCTTTTAAAGGTTTGCTAAAGTAGTCATAGCACTGGGCTTGAACGAAGTAAAAGCCAGCCTCCATATGCGGACTGGCTAATATTTATGCCTTATAGGCTAAGTGAAAACCACGCCTTTTAGACGTGGTTATTTATTTGTTTCACTAGCTTTGATACTAGCAATTTGATTAGCTATATAAGCTGAATATTTTTCTTTAATATCAGAGTCGTTAATATTCATGCCATTTTCTTTTCGTAGTTCATCTAAAGCTGTTACTTGTAAAGTACCATCTTCATTTAATTTTTCATTGGCTAATGTTTCTTCAATGTCAGCTTTAGAATCTTCTAAAGAAGGTTTTTCAGCACTTTTTTCGCGATAGATAATGTGGTAACCTAAACTTGTTGTAATAAGGTCTTTACTATATTCACCATCTTTTAATTCACGAGCTTCTTTTAAAATTTCATCATAAGCACTTGATAGAGTACCAGTGTTTATAGCTCCTAAATTACCACCGTTATCTTTTGTGGCGTCATCTTCAGAATATTCTTTAGCAAGACTTTCAAAAGTAGCAAGTTTGTCTTCACTTTCATCTAATTTTTTTCTAATTTCATCAATTTTAGCTTTAGCTTCATTTTCTAATTTTTCTTTATCTTCATCACTTGTGTCTTCCGTAACTCCAGTTTTAATTAAAATGTGACGAACAGTAACATCACCATAAATGTTTTTTTCATAATAAGCATTAATTTCATCTTCAGTTAAAAGACTTTTAGCATAATCTAAAATAGCTTTATTACGTAAATCATTTAGGTAGATTGTTTCAATGCCAGCTTCTTTTGAACCATACATGGCAATTACTTGATCTTCACCATAAGTTTTAATTAATGATTCAATTGTACTTTTGGCTTGGTCTTTTGACTTTTCTAAATCATCAGGATATTTGGCTTCTAAAATTTCAGTATCTAATAAACTTAACATGGCATTTAAAGAATAATTTTCTTTCATTTTTTCATATAAAGCATTAGCGGAAATACTTTCCATCCCTTCATTTAAGGAAACAACGGCTTGTGAGCCATCAGATAAAGTAGGGATTGTTTTACCACATCCACATAGTAATAAAGTACATGCTCCTAAAGCAATAATTTTTTTTGTTTTGTTCTTCATATTTTCACTCCTTGTTCAAACATATTTATTGTATCAAACCTCCTATAGAAAAACAAGATTTTCTCTATGCACCAATTAAAAAATTAGCCATAAACTATATTGAAAAGACAAATAAAGGAGGGAGTTTTATGAACTGCTGTCGTGAAAATGGACTTGGACCTGCAATCATTTTAGTACTATTTATTTTACTAATCTTAATTGTAGGAGCATTCATTTAGTCTTTAAATTATAAAGGAGGTGCCTTATGAATTGCGGCAAAAATGAAGCTAAAGGTGGATGTGCTAATAGTGCATTTATTATTTTAGTTTTATATATCTTACTTGCAATCATTCTAGGTGGAATATTATTCTAACAAGGAAGGGAATACCTTCTTTTTTGTTTGTCTAAAAAATGTTTTTGTGATAAAATTTTTGTAGAGTATATTGGGGTGACTAAAGATGTTTGGAAAAATTTTAAGTAGTGTAGATAATACGGTTGTAACAGAAAATACAAGTGGTCAAATTCCTTTATATTTAAAAGGTATTCATGTGGGCTTTCCAGAACAAAATAAAGTAATTGTTGGCAAAATTATTGATGTTAAAAAAGAAAGTTTTACTATTTTACTTATTGGGGAGATTGTTAATAATACTTTTATTACGGGTATTTATGAAGCGCCTAGACTACTTAATCCACCTCGGATTGTTACTAAACAAGAGTTAGAAACTTTTATTGGTAATCAAGATTATCATAATCCAAATACTTTGTTAGTTGGTTCATCAACTTTATATCCTGCTTTTAAAGTAACGGTTAATCTAAATGATTTTTTTTCTAATCACTTTGCGATTATTGGTAATTCCGGCTTTGGTAAATCTTGTGGGGTAGCAAGGCTGATTCAAAATGTTTTTTATTTTAATCAAGTACCACCTAAAAATGCCCATATAATTTTGTTTGACGTGTATGGTGAATATCAAAATGCTTTTCAAAAAATGGCAAATATTCCAGGAATTCATGTAAAAAATTTTAGGAATAGTCGGGAAGATATAGCTAATGTTATTTCGATTCCTCCTTATTTTTTAGATGCAGATGATTTAGCTATTTTACTTAATGTGGAAGATTCCTTTTTATTACCAATTTTGGAAAAGGCTTTACAATATGTCACGATTTTTAAAAGTGAAGATCCAAGTGCGTTAGAATATAAAAATAGCATCATAGCAACTTGTTTATTAGAGGTGCTTTCTAGCGGGAAAGAAGCTAGTCAGATTAGGGACCAAATTTTGTCTATTTTGGCTAAATATCATACGGATGAATTAAACGAGAAAAGTGAAATTAAAGAACCTGGATATACAAGAACAATTAGACAATGTTTAAATATTGATGAACAAGGTAAAATTAATGCGATTTCCCGGGTTATTGATTTTTTAGGACAATTTAAAAAGGGTGTAAATGATGATATTGGAGTTGTTCCTAATATGGTATATACTTTGGAAGATTTATATGATGCCTTAGATTTTGCTTTGTTATCCGAAGGTATTTATAATAGTGTTTCGATGTATGAACGAGCGATTGGGTTAAAAATTCATTTGCACGAACTTATTCATGGGCCAAATAAAAAGTTTTTTACTTATCCTTATGTTATTAGTAAAAAAGATTATGTTGAAGGTTTATTTCGGGATGCAAGTGGTGAGACAGCCCAAATAATTAATGTCAATTTAGATTCGATGGATGATCGGTTTGCTAAAATATTGACGAAGTTATATTCAAAATTATTTTTTGATTATGCGACTGAAGCTCCAAATCGTGGTTCTTTTCCAATTAATATCATTTTAGAAGAAGCGCATCGTTATGTTAATGATGATAAGGATACTAGTGTTATTGGTTATAATATTTTTGATCGAATTACGAAGGAAGGACGAAAATATGGGGTTTTAATGGGCTTTATAACGCAGCGACCTAGTGAGTTATCAAAAACAGCTTTATCTCAATGTTCTAATTTTTTAGTTTTTCGGATTTTTCATCCGGAAGATTATAAGATGATTGATGAAATTACTTCTAGTATTACGCAAGAAGAGTTAGAAAGGTTAAAGACATTGCGAAAAGGAATTGCTTTAGTTTTTGGTAGTTCAATACCTTTACCGATGCTAGCTAAGTTAGATATGCCTGATCCGGCACCGTTAAGTAGTAATGTCAATGTTTCTAAATTATGGTTTCAATAAAAAAGAAGATTTTTAAGATGTTTCCTAATTGGGGTTCACATCATTAAGATCTTCTTTTTAATATGTATAAATTGTATAAGGATTTTCGCTAGTGCCACTGCCACCCGCATATAGGACATCGGTTGGTAAAGAAATTACGACTCTTATATATCTTTTGGAACTAGCATTATCTAAAATTAAGGTACCCCGATTAGAAGTAGTGTAGACTTCATAGGTATTTTCGTTAGTACCATTTAATAACCAGAAACGATTTTTGGTTTTGGTTAGATAATTATAATTGGCACAGTTGCCGGCAACGGATGTTTTACAAAGAGGGTCTAAAGAAGCGTTGATGTAATCATAAACTGGGAGAAGAGAAATAGGACTTTCGTAAGTTGTGTAACATTCAATTGCGCCTGTATTATCCCAATCGGTTTCACTTCTTGTATGGATACATCTTTCGGTGTTTAGTAAATAGGCGTGGTAGTTTTTAAAAAAGTCATTATATATATCTAATAGACTATCTTCGATTCGGCTGTTAGCAAAGTTATTGTAACCACGATTGGTTTCAATGGTTTCGTTATAACGATCATCAAAAACAATTGGTTCCATTTCATTAGCGGTATCGGCTAAAATTAAGTCAATTTGTTCGTCGTTAAATTTGATGATTCGCCATGTTTCATTAGCAAAAGCTAAATAGTTGTTTACTCTTTCACCACGGTATGTATAAAAATCATTTAAGTTATATAAGCCATCGTCTGTTTCTTTTAGCTCTTCGTATTCGAAAATGTGATTAACAAGAGTAGTGCTTGAATAATTAGCACATGTAAGATTGGGGGTATATCTTAAAGTTTCTTCATTATAACTAACTTTTATAGTTCCCGTACAATCACTATCTTTACTTAATTTGTTTAAATCTTTGAGGTATTTTTCGTTTACTAAGGTAGATGCTTCAATGGTTACTTCGGGATTTTCAGCTGTTGGGGCAAGTTCTTGATTATTTCGTAAATAGTTTTGAGTTTCTTGGATCATCATACTTTCGATTTTGGCATAATCGTATTTTTTAAAAACAGTTAATAAAAGGATGATTAAGGCAATGATAATAATTAATATAAGAAAGGCAATTCCCCCAAATAATAAGATTCGTTTTTTGTTTGTTTGAAAATTTTTAAATAATGAATTCATATTTTTTAGTCTCCTCGTAAAAATTATACCCAATAAATAAAAAAAAAGCAACGAGTGCTTTTCATTTTTAACGGTTGTAGAATTCAACAATTAAGGCTTCGTTAATTTCTGGATTTAATTCAGAACGATCTGGACGTCTTAAATAAGTTCCAGCCATTTTCTTTTTATCAAATTCAACAAAGGCTTTAGTAGTAGTTGTTGCTTCTAAACTTGCTAGAATACTTGGGTGATTTAATGAGTTTTCTTTAACTGCAATAACATCACCAACTTTACAAGTATAAGAAGGAATATCTACTTTTTTACCATTGACAGTAATGTGACCATGGTTTACTAATTGTCTTGCCCCACGACGAGTTAAAGCTAAGCCCATCCGGTAAACTAAGTTATCTAAACGGCTTTCTAATAAAAATAATAAGTTTTCACCAGTAATACCAGCCATGCTTGATGCTTTATCAAAAACGCGATGGAATTGTTTTTCGTTTAAGCCATATAATGTCCGCACTTTTTGTTTTTCTTGAAGTTGGACACCATATTCACTTAATTTTTTACGACGATTTGTACCATGCATTCCTGGAGCATAAGGACGACGCGCTAAATCTTTACCGTTTTCTAAAGTAGAAAAGTTTAAACGACGTGATTTTTTGTATTGTGGTCCTGTGTATCTTGCCATGATTATTCTCCTTTCTATTTTTTGCTAAAAGTTATTTGAAGTACCAGTTTATAGGGAGTAATTATTAACACTTTCTAATGGCAGATTATACTCGTGAACTTATATTTGGTAATTACACATTATAAATAATACTTCGCTGCCAAACTTCTAAGCAATATGAATTATACTAGAAAGGCTGCTCGTTGTCAAGAAAATGTCTATTATAAGTAAATATCTTAAGGTCCTAGTTTAAATCTATTATAATAGATTTAAGTAGTGGTGATTTTTTTGATACCGAATGTCGTAGAAAATGTATTAGACAAAATTTTACAAAATGGATTTGAAGCTTATTTGGTTGGCGGCTTTGTAAGAGATGCTTTGTTATACCGTAAAACTAATGATGTTGATATTGCAACCAATGCTTTGCCAAAAGATTTAATTAGGATTTTTGGGCCTTCTAAAAGGGAAGTGGAGTATGGTTCTTATCATTTAAAAGTTGATGATTATACTTTTGATATTACGACGTATCGAAAAGAAATCAGGTATGAAAATGGGAAGTTAGAAGAAATTCTTTATTCTAATAATATGGTAGAAGATGCAAAGCGAAGAGATTTTACGATTAATGCTCTTTATATGAATAAAAACGAAGAAGTAATTGATTATTATAATGGGCAAGAAGATTTGAAATTGAAAAAATTAAAAATGATTGGTAATCCAATGGTTAGGTTAAAGGAAGATCCAGTCCGTATTTTAAGAGCCGTTCGGTTCGCGGCTATGTATTCTTTTTCGTTAGATAAAAAATTGAAAGAGGCAATATTAAAAAATAAAAAAGAATTAGAACATGTTTCCATTGTCAAAATTCGTAAAGAGCTTGATGGTATTTTACTGGCTAATGGTTTTCCCCTTTTAAAAAAGTTGGGTCTTTTAAAAGGGCTTAAAATAGATACTTCACGGCTTGTTTTTGTGGAAGATTTATCAGGCCTTTGGGCCCAGATTAAAACGAGTGAAAATTATGTGGTGGAAAAAGAATTAAAAAAGAATCGAAATTTACTTGCGGACCTTATAAAGTGTGGTACAATTAAGTTGCTCGATATTTATCATTATGGTTATTATAATTGTCGGGTGGCCGCGACGATTATGCATTTTCCCTTAAAAAAACTGGAAAAAATGACCCATTCTTTACCGATTACTTGTCGAAGAGATATAGTGATGGATATAGAAAAAATCGCGAAGATTTCTAATAAAAAAGGAGCCGACTTTGGGACGCTTTTAGAAAAGTTAGAAAATGCAATTGTCCTTGGAAAAGTCCAAAATACAATGGAAAGTATAGAGAATTTTATTATAAAGGAGAAGTGATGAAGATGCTTAATATGGAATTTTTGATGGAAAAAAGATTTACGGTATCTTCTCACCTTATGCAAATAGCGATGGAACATCATCTTTCTTTAGTTGAATTTTTACTTTTGATGTATTTTGAAGACGCGACGGATAAAACTTTTGATGTAAATAAAATTACGAAAATTTTAGGTTTATCTGAAAAAGATGTTTTAATGGCATTTAATCGTTTGTTATCTTTAAATTTTATTGAACTTGAGGCTTGTAAAGATGAAACTAATAAATGTTGTGAAATAATTAGTTTAGAGCCAATGTATCATTTGATTTTAGAAGAAAAAGAAAAAAAGGTCGAAGATAAGAAACGCGAAAGTATTTTTGACATGTTTCAAAAAGAACTTGGCAGAAGCATTTCGCCAATGGAATATGAAATTATTAATGGTTGGCTTACAAAAGGCTTTAGTGAAGAACTTGTTTTAGGAGCTTTAAAAGAAGCAATATATAATGGTGTTAGTAGTTTACGATATATTGATCGAATTTTGTATGAATGGCAAAAAAAAGGGTATCATACGATGACGGAAGTTGAACAAGGATTGACAAATAAAAAAAGTGAAGGAAATATGGCCTTTTTTGACTATAATTGGTTAGAAGATGAAGGATAAGATTAATAAAATAATTGTTTATTTAGATGAACTTTACCCAGATGCTCGTTGTGAGCTAGAATATCAAAAAGATTATGAGTTATTAATCGCGACAGTTTTGTCAGCTCAGTGTACTGATAAAAGAGTAAATGAAGTTACAAAAGTATTATGGCAAAAGTATGATATTTTTACGCTTTCTAAAGCAAATGTTAAAGATATTGAACAAATAATAAGGCCAGTTGGTTCTTATACTAAAAAGGCTTCGTATTTGCTTTTAATCGCTAAGTCTTTAGTTTTTAATTATAATGGTCATGTTCCCAATAATCGGGAGTATTTAGAAAGTCTGCCTGGAGTAGGTAGAAAAACATGTAATGTTGTTTTAGCTAATTTATATGGCGTGCCAACGATTGCCGTTGATACTCATGTTGAAAGGGTTTCGAAACGCTTAAAACTTGCTTATCAAAAAGATAGTGTATGGCAAGTAGAACAAAAATTGATGCGAAAGTTTCCGAAAGAAAAGTGGAGTAGATTACATCATCAACTTGTTTTATTTGGTCGTTATAAGTGTAAGGCAATAAAGCCAGAGTGTAAAGATTGTAAACTGCAAGATTTGTGTGTTTATTATAAAAAGAGATAGTAGTTTGTAATTAAAAAACGTGCATTTAATTTAGCACGTTTTTTTACTGTTCAGCAACTGGACAACTTTCGGAAACAGTTACTTTACCTTTAATTGTAATAGTTTTTTTATTATATGTAATTGTATAAGTTACATCTTTTGAACCTGGTGTGGTTGTATCAATTTTACTAGCGACAATCGTTGCTTCTTTAGTAACGTCTTTTTTGTTGTAAGCTACTTTGACAGCGTTTTTTGGATTTAGGGTACCATTTACATTAACGCATAAAGTAGAAGCTGTTGCTGTTAATTCTTCTTGACCAGTACTTTCAATCGTTGCTTCAATTTCAATTCCATTTGAAGCATTTGTTTTAAAGATGCTATAGGCACTTTTAACAACAAAGGTATATTCACCACTTGATGGCGCCGTGTATTTATAGCTATTGTCTTGTGTCCAACCTAAACTAGTTAAGTTTCCTTGTTCATCTTTTAAATAAATTTGATAGCCGAATGTTCCTAATGAGGAAGTGTTATAGCTTTCATAAATACGCATATATTCGTTTTCAAATAATTGATAGCTATGATCATAAGTCTTTTTGTAATAATTAAAATAGGTAGCAAATTCATTTCTTACTTTAGTTGTATTTAGTGCTTCTGGCGTTGCAGCTTTGTCCCAAGTTAAAGTAATTTCGTTACCTACAACAGTGGCATCACCATTACTAGCATTTTCTAATTTAGCAAATCTAGTTGATGTTTCGCTTGGCTCAGCCCCTTCTTTAAAGTAGGCTTGGTATTTCATGTTATTTGGGGTATATTCGCTAGCCCGTTTAGTTGGTAGGGTGTTTCGTTCAACTGTAACACTGACAACAGAGTCTGGTTTGGTAAATTTTTCATTTTTCGTTAAAATGTTATTAGCTAAATAAGCACTTATTTTATTACGCATGCTTGTTCCAGTATTACTAGTTAAATAATGACCTGGTCCTAAATCTTTTTGGTCATAACCATACCACATTGAAATAGCATATTCGTTATTATATGTGTTTACCCAGTGGTCTGGGGTTGCATAGACGCTGATTCCTTTTTCTTCGGCTTTTTTGGCATCAATGTTAGTTGTTCCGGATTTGGAAGCAATACTACCACGCAAGTTCCAATCGATGCTACCACCAACGCCTTCACTAGTTGCTTGAAGTAAAATGTCTGTAATCATCCAAGCTGTAGCTTCACTCATAGCTTTAGTCATTTCATATTTATGTTCAATGGTTTCTTCGGTCTGGGTATTGACAATTTTACTATAAGAATAAGGTTCTATGTAGTAGCCACCTCTAGCAAAAGCCGCATAGGCAGCAGAACTTTCTAGTGGGGTTAAACCGTAAGTAAAGCCCCCGATACTTAGTGATTCATAAATACCATCTGGACCATAGTTATCTTCATCGATGCCTAAATTATTTAAGAAAGTTTTAATGTTTTCTTTATCGACTTGATGCATAGCTTCGACAGCGGTTACGTTTCTAGATGCTGATAGGGCATCTTTCATAATCATGGCTCCATTATAACGACCATCCCAGTTATTAATTTTGGTACCATTGTTATAAGTGTAATAAAAGTCAATAAACATTTGGCCTGAGGAAGCATTGTTGTATTCGATTAATGGACCATAGTCAACTAACGGTTTGGCTGTTGAACCTGGTTGGGCTCTAAAACCGGTTCCACTGGCGCGGTTATCACCTTTTGGCACATAATTTCGGCCTGGACCTAAACCACTTATTGAGCCGTCAGTAACAGAAGTAACAGCACTGCCGACTTGAACTAATTCATCACGCCAAGCTCCGGCGGCACCATTTTGCATGTTATTAATTGTATCTTGAATATGTTTATCAAAAGTAGTGTATACTTTATAGCCCCCTTTACCAAGTTCAATATTTTCTTGATCACTTATTTCATCAACAACATAATCAATTAATACTTGATATGGGGTTGAAGTTGTTTGTTTTGGAACAACTAAAGATTCAACGGAAATGCTTTGGGCATCTTTCATTTCTTGTTCGGTGATATAACCATGACGATACATGAGTTCTAGAACAGTATTTTTCCGATTATTTGCCGCGACTGGATGTAAGTATGGGTGATAAGCGGTTGGGTTATTTACCATTCCAACTAGGATGGCACATTCTGGTAAAGATAAATCAGAAACACTTTTGTTAAAGTAATATTGGCTTGCTTGTTCAACACCATAAATTCCTTCCGTGTTTGTATTTCCACCCGCAAACCACCAAGAATTTAGATACATTTCAATAATTTGTTCTTTGGTGTAGCTTTTTTCGATTTTAAATACGGCCATGTAAATATCTTGAAATTTTCTAATTATTCCTTCAATTCCACTAGCTTCATTACTGGTAAAATAGTTTTTAGAAAGCTGCATTGATAAGGTAGAAGCGCCACCAGCTCCAGATTGACCTAATACTTGACCAATACTTGCTTTTAAAAAACGGGCAGCATCAACACCATTATGTTGGAAGAAACGAGAATCTTCGGTCGCGATTAAAGCATCGACTAAAACTTGAGGGAAGTCTTCATAGTTTTTAGTGACACGGTCTTCTGTTCCTAATCTAGCTAGTAGAGAGCCGTCTTTCCAATATATTTCAGTTGATTCAATATTATATAACGTTTCCATAGTAAACTCTGGAGAAGTAAAAATAATATATAGACCAAAAGCGATTACAACTGAAGCAATAGCAATGCCAATGGTAACAAAAACCATACATATTTTTTGACCAATAAACTTTTTCTTTTTAGCTTTTTGATTAGTTGGTTTTTTCTTTTTAGTTACTTCTTTTTTTAATTCACTTTTAATATCTTTAATTTTTTTTAATTTTATTTTTTTCTTTGCCATACTTATATCCTTTCTAAATAGACTTCATCGACTATTTTTAAATAATCTAATGGGGGATTATATCCGTCTTTAATGAAGAACCCCTTTTCCTTAATATATGAATAGGGAAAGCTTTTTCTTGTTTCATGGTCTAAAAACCAGATAACATCTTCACCTTTTAATAAATATGTTAAGGTGTTTATTTTAATAATAATAAAACATATACCACCATGATTTAAAACTCTTCTAAGATACTTAAGTTGATGTTCATGGAAGTTGGCGAGTGGGAATGAGGTTTTACTTTGAGTCTCTTTAGCTTCAAATTCAATGTATTTACCTTTGTAGATACCGTTATAATCGAGAGTTGATGGGGCTTTAAAATAACCATTTTTAATAATGCGGCCATGGTCAGTATAAGTAGCTTCACTGATTCCAATGGGAGTTGGTTTTTTATAAATTAAAGCCTGATCTTTTTCTAAATAGTATTCATTTGTTTCGTTAATTAAGTTTTCTAAATCCATCCCACGGTTACTATATGTCACTTGTTTTAATGTGTTTTTCTTAATTTTATTTGGATATAACATAAGTAGTCACCATAAATATTATACAATAAAAGCCTCAAAAAGAAAAATGTTTATCATTTTAGAATTGTTTTATTTGACAGGTTTTGTCGAATTGCTTGGCATTAAGAAAAAAGTTTTTTAGAATATAAGCGGAGGATATGATGATGAATTTATTTGATATGGCATTTAATAAAATGCTCGAAAATTTGCATTATTTAGATTTAGAATTAATGATTCAAGCGATGGAGGCGGTTGAAGAAAAAAAAGATGAGGAAATTTTTGGCAAAAAAGGAACCACTAATTGACAAACAAAAAAAGTATTGTTAAGATGTTTTAAGAAGGTGGTAAATGTGTTAAGTGAAAAAATCGTATTGAGCCCTGAAGAAATATACGAGAAAGAATTTAAAGTTGATGCGCGTGGCTATCGTCCTCAAGAAGTCGATAATTTTTTAGATTTGATTATTAAAGATTATTCGGAATTTATTAAAATGACGCGAAGCTATGAGAAAGAAATCACGGTTTTAAATGAAGAAAATGCTAAGTTAAAGGCGACAATTCGGAAATTAGAGGCTGAATTAGAAGCCCGAGAAGGAGCGGGTAATTCTTCACAAGTTAATAATGTTGATTTATTAAGAAGGATTAGTCAATTAGAAAAAATTGTATATAGTAAAATGAGTAATAATTAAGGCAAATGCGGACATTCATGTGATGTTTGAGGAAAGTCCTTGCTCACACAGCCTGCGATGGTTGTAGTGTTTGTGCTTAGGGAAAAAATAACCTAAGGTAGATTAATCTAACGGCTCTGAAAGAACCTTCACTGGTTTTAGTAAGTATAAAAGTGCCAAAGTGACGAAGAAAAGGGAAACCTTGGAAGTGGAACGTGGTAAACCCCACAAGTGAGAAACCCAAATTATGGTAGGGGAGCTTTTACTGATAATAAAATGAGGTAAAAGACCAGCAATGGTAGATAAATATTTGCCACCGCGAAAGCGGTACAGAACAAGGCTTATTAATTATTATTTATTTTTTAAAGGAGTGAGTATCTTGTTTAATATTGGAAATGATTTAAAAGAAGCAAGAGAAAAATCAGGGGTATCTTTAGAGGAAGCGGCCAAAGATATTCAAATAAAAAGTGTTATTTTAGAAAATATTGAAGAGGGAAACATTGGGGCTTTTAAAGACATTTTTGAATTAAAAAATCATTTAAGTACTTATGCTAAGTATTTAGGGTTAAATGCTTTAGAAATATTAGATGAATTTAATGAGTATATGTTTGAGTATACTTCAAAAATACCTATAAAAGATATTGAAAAAAAAGTGATGGAACAAAACAAAGAAAAAACGGAAGTTATTGCTTCTCCTTATACTAAACCAATGAAAAAATATCCTAAAAAGTATTATGTTATAATGTGTGTTATTTTTATTATCGTGGCTATTTTAATAATTTGTTGGAGTATTCAGCAAATTGCAACGACTAATTATTTATAAGAAGGTGTTTTATGAATTTAGCAAATAAATTAACATTAAGTCGAATAGTAATGGCTTTTTTAATTTTGGTGATTTTACTTGTGCCGTTTGAAGATTTCGGGCTTGTTTTACCTACTTTTTATGTAGGTGGAAAAGTTGTGGTAGAATTACGTTATATTATCGCTGGCTTTTTATTTGTAATTGCTTGTCTTACTGATTATTTGGATGGAAGTATTGCTAGAAAAAATAAACAAACAAGTGATTTTGGGGCCACGATGGATGCGATTGCCGATAAAGTTTTGGTTAATGGAGTTTTAATCATTTTGGCTTATCAGGGCTTTATTGCACTTTTAGTACCGATTGTAATTGTTTTAAGAGATATATGTATTGATGCTTTAAGAGCTTTATCAGCAAAAAATAAAGTGATTATTAAAGCCAGTAAGTGGGGAAAAGTTAAAACGGTCTTTATGATGATCGGGATTTCTTTATTGCTTTTTTATAATTTGCCGTTTGAATTATGGGGTATTTATGTTGCTGATATATGTGTTTATGCGGCGACTGTTTTATCAGTTGTTTCAGGAGTCTTATATTTTATTAAGGCCAAAGAGTATATAAAAATTTCATAAAAAAATTACTGATTTGGAAAATTGGCTTTTTTTGGCTAATCAATTTAGGGTATTTTGACTAGCAAAATTAATAAATTTGCTTAAAAAGACATGTAAAACGTTTGTTCGTAAAACGAGTTGACAAACGTTTTTTTGTATTATAAAATGGAATTACGAAGAAATTGGAGGAATTTATGAAAACAACAAAAGATGTAAAAGACAAAGATAAGGCTTTAGAAGCAGTTTTAGCCGACATTGAAAAACAATTTGGTAAAGGGGCGATTATGAAACTCGGCGCCCAAGAACACATGGAAATTGATGTTACTTCAAGTGGTTCTTTATCTTTAGATATTGCTTTAGGAGTTGGGGGTTATCCTAAGGGAAGAATTGTTGAAATATATGGACCGGAGTCTTCTGGTAAAACGACTTTTGCTTTACAAGCCATTGCTGAAGTTCAAAAAGAAGGGGGAAGAGCAGCTTTTATTGATGCCGAACATGCTTTAGATCCTGTTTATGCTAAAAATTTAGGTGTTGATATTAATGAACTATTATTATCTCAACCAGATACTGGGGAGCAAGCCTTAGAAATTTGTGAGGCTTTAGTGCGGAGTGAAGCCGTTAATATTATTGTGGTTGACTCAGTGGCGGCTTTAGTTCCCAAAGCTGAAATTGAAGGCGATATGGGGGATAGTCACGTTGGGTTGCAAGCAAGATTAATGAGTCAGGCTTTAAGAAAATTATCTGGAACAATTAATAAAACGAAAACAACAGCTATTTTTATTAATCAATTAAGAGAAAAAGTTGGGGTTATGTTTGGTAATCCAGAGACCACTCCAGGGGGAAGAGCTTTAAAGTTTTATGCGACAATTAGGCTTGATGTTCGAAGAGGCGAACAAATTAAAGCTGGTGATCAAATAATTGGTAATAAGACTAATATTAAAGTGGTTAAAAATAAAGTAGCTCCACCTTTTAAAACAGCATCAGTTGATATTATGTATGGCGAAGGGGTATCAAGAGAAGGTGAGATTATTGATATTGCTGCTGATTTGAATATTATTGATAAATCAGGGGCTTGGTATGCTTATAATGGCGAGAAAATTGGCCAAGGAAAAGAAAATGTTAAACTATATTTAAAAGAACATGCCGAGCTTGCTACTGAAATTGAGAATAAAATAAGAGAACATTATGGTTTTAAAAAAAATATAAGTGAAGAATAATGACTTTTTAAGAGAAATTTGATACAATGAAGACGTTATAAGGATGTGTTTTCAATGAATAATAAAGGTTTTGCGGTAAAAGAATTAATAATTTTGTTTTCCGCTTTAGCAGTGTTGTTTGCTTTGGCGATTACAAAAGTAAGTTTTGCTTTTGAAGAAGTCGATCAAGAAGAACAATTAGCCGATTTAAAAAACAGCAATTTGCTAGCTGCAGCTAATGTTTATGTTATGATGCATAAAGACTTATTTACAGAAGCAGAAACTTATTTTTATGGTAGTGATTTAGTTGAAAATCAATATTTGTTAGATCTTCCTGAAGAAAGTTATAATACGGTGCGTTTTAAAGTTACAAAAGTTAATGAAACCGATGAATATAAGGTTGAGATTGCATAATGGCTTTAACAAAGACAAAATTTTTAGAATACACAAGATGTCCTAAATATGTTTTTTTAGAAAAAATAAAAGAAAATTTTTTAAAACATGAAGAATCGGTTGAGGAATTAACGAAAGAAGAAAACGAAAGTCATTTAAAAGAATTGTTTTCCCAGATGATTGAAAATAATGGGGAAACTTTTTTAAAAGAAAATAAACAACTTGAAGCAATGTTAGATTATTATAAACAAGTGGAAGTAGAAGCGGCCAAAATAAGTCAAAAATATTTTAAGGGTGAATTTGTTTTTGCTAAAGATACTAATGAACAAAAACGACTAGAGGTTATATATAAAAACGTTCCTCTTCTTTGTTTTGTGGATATTTATAATGAGAATGAAGAAGAAATTAATATTATTGAAGTTAAAGCAACAACTTCTAAAAAATATTTAAAATTAAAGGCTGGGTATCCGAAAAGAGAAAAGGAAAGTATTTTTAAAAAAGAAGATAATTGTTATTTTTTAAAAGAAGATATTTTAAAGGATATTAGCGCTGAAATGCCATTAAGTGCTTATGAAAAAGAACGAAATAAATTGCTTGATCGTTTTTCATTGGGGGCTTATTTTTATGATTTAGCGTTTCAAAGATTTGTGATGGAAAAAACGAAGCCACATAAGAAGGTTCATTATTTTTTGGCCGTGTTAAACGATAAATATACTTTTGATGGTACTTATTTGGATGGAAAACCGAAGTATGAAAAAGATCAAAATGGTGAAGAGTTAATCGTGTTTTTTCAAGCTGATAGTATAACGGAAAGACTTCAAAAAATGATTGCTAAAGATTTGGATAATCTTTTAAAAAATATCGAAAGTAAAGAAATGGTAGAGTGTCCGCTTTCGGCTGCTTGTGGGTACAAAACGCAGCAGGAGTGCAAATACTTTTCATCTATTTGTGCTAATAAACTTCCTAAAATAAATAATGTCCTTTCTTATATGAATAATCCATTTGGGTTTACTAGGAAAGATGGGACAAAGTTAAAGGGATTAGATTTGGTAAATGCAGGTTATTACGATCTACTAGATATTCCTGAAAGTTGGATTACGAAAGAAAATCATCGAATTCAAAGAAAGTGTTATCAAAATCATTGTGAATATATTAATAAAGCCAAAATTAAATGTGCTTTAGACTCTTTGGAATATCCAATATATCATTTGGATTTTGAAACATTTCCATGTCCTTTACCACGTTTTTTGGGTGAACACCCTTATACTCAGAGTCCTTTTGAATTTAGTTTGCATGTCGAAAGAGAACCGGGAGTTTGTGATAAAGAAAAAGATCATGTTGTTTTTTTGGCCAAAAGTATGCGTGATGAAAGAGAAGAACTTATTAAAACGTTGTTAAGTAATGTCAATGTTAATAAAGGCACTTTATTTGCCCAAAATGTAGCATTTGAAAAAGGAAAAATTAAGGAATTGGCGGCGATTTTTCCTAAGTATCATGATGATTTAATGAAACTTTATGCTCGAGGTTTTGATTTGTTATGGATTGTCAATAATAAAGAAGATTTTTATAAAACTAAAGGGTTTGATGAAAAAGATTATTCGTCGTGTAATTTTTATGATGAAAGATTAAGTGGTTCTTATTCAATTAAAAAAACATTGCCCGTTTTTTCCTCTCTTTCTTATCAAGATTTAGAAGTTAAAAATGGAACAGAAGCGATTATTGTTTATGCTAATTATCCAAAAATGAATAAAAAAGAATTTGCTAAAAATTACAAAGCTTTAGTTACTTATTGTACTCAAGATACATGGGCGATGGTTGAAATATTAGATGCTTTACGTCAAAAAATTAAGTGATTGTCAAAATGTTGTCAAAAAAAAGTAAAATGGTTGTATGAAGAAATAAAATTATCGTATGATATTAACGTAAGGACGTGATAAAACATGTTATACCCTTCTATTGATAAGTTATTAACCATCGTTGATTCTAAATACAAACTTGTGCATGTTGCTTCAATAAGAAGTAAACAAATGTTAGAAAATAATCATTTTCAAATGGCAGAGAGTGAGTATAAAAACAAAAGAACGATTGGTCGAGCTTTAGAAGAATTAGATAAAGGACTTATTAAAGTGATTTCTAATGGAAGTCAAAAATAAGTTCTTTTCTTATGCTAAATTTTTAAAAGGGTGACAAAGAAACAGCCAAAATTTTGGAAATTTCATAAAATACTCATGGAAGGTGATAAATATGAGTCGAGTTTTATTAGACGCGGAAAATCAAATTACGAATGGGTATCGGAAGAATGTTCATGAGGCTGTTGATGTGGTAAAAAAATGGTATCAAGCTGATACTATTATTGCCCATAGCGATGGAACTGTT
Organism: uncultured Bacilli bacterium; assembly: GCA_944336815.1. Lineage (GTDB taxonomy): Bacteria > Bacillota_I > Bacilli_A > RF39 > UBA660 > Ventrenecus. The sequence goes on from CALVLG010000003.1 coordinate 22,431, forward strand.
GTTTTAGCCGTCACTGGCAAGAAAAATAATCCAGGGTCAACCGGTAATGAAAGTTATGGTAACTTTGTTAAAATAAAACATGATGATGGATATTACACTTTATATGCCCATTTAAAAGATGTTTATGTTTCTAAAGGTCAAAGAGTGTTACGGGGTGAAAAAATTGGCTATATGGGTAATACGGGTAATGCTTATGGAGTACATTTACATTTTGAAGTGCGTAATCCAAGAGATCTTAGAATAGATCCAACCCCTTATTTAGATGCTGATTTGCCATTTGAAGAAAGAAGTCTTACTTATCAGGCTTATGATAATGTCAAAAAATATTGGCTTCCCAATGTGAAAGTTGGTGATGGTGATTATGCTGGTAATTTTGGTAATCCAATCGGCGGGATTTATTTAGATAAGTACCGGATGCGTGTTCATGATATGAAAAAGGGTTACTGGCTTCCTTGGGTAGAAAATCGAAATGACTATGCCGGTAATTTAGGAAACGATATTGATGGAGTCCAAATTTATGATGTAACATATCGGGTTCATTTAAAAAATGGTGGCTGGCTTTCATGGGTTAGTAAGGTTGATGATACCAATAATGGCTATGCTGGCATTTATGGACGAGCAATTGACGCGATTGAGATAAAATAAGAGGATTGCCTCTTTTTTTCTTTTTAAAACGGCTTTTTTGGTGATAAATTAAGAAAAAAATGCTAATTTGGCTCTTTTTTTGTCAAAATCACTTGCGCGACCCTAAATTCTATGATAATATTAATACGTTCCATGGGGGCTTAGCTCAGCTGGCTAGAGCATCTGCCCTGCACGCAGAGGGTCGCGGGTTCGAATCCCACAGCCTCCACCAAGAAGAGTATAAAAAGAGCTTGTGATGAGTTCTTTTTTTTATCATAAAATAAAGAAAGGATGGTTAAGGTGGAGCCTGTTTATTTAACGAAAGAAGATGTTAGAAATTTAACCGCCAAAAAAATTGCCCATGGGCGGGAAGGTAATATATATCGCGTAAAACGTGGTGTTTTATATAAAATTTATCATGCGCCTGAAGGTGTTTTTAAGACAGGAATGACACCTATTTATGATAGTGAAGGGGTTAATATTACTGATTATAAACAATTTAGACATCAACATATAGGACCTAAAACATTAAGGTATATGGATAACGAAGGAAACCGTATTCCTAAAGAAGAAGCCTTATTTAAAGCTATCGAACGGCAAAAATTTATTACAATGAGTGATTTACCTAAAAATGTTATATATGTTGATAATAAAATTAAAGGCTGCGTTTTAAAAGAGCATTATCCAGCTTGGCAAATTCATGTTATTGAATCATTGCCTTTACCAATTAGAATTAAAATATTAAAAAAATTATTAATAATGGTTAAAGAACTTTTAGAACATAATATTTATCCGGTTGATTTAGCCCAGATACCAACGGTAGAATATCCTTATACTAATGTATTATTTTCATGGCCTTTTGAGCCTAAAATTATTGATTTAGATGGTGAATCAACAGTTTATACGGAATATTTTTCCCAAAAATATTATGACAAAGCAGTGATAAATTATAATCAATTATGTATTGAAATATTAACGCATATCGATTCTGAAAAAATGTTAGAAGAAATTGGTAATTGTTCTTTATCTTTTGAAGATAGTGTGAAGATATATTTACAAAAAATAAAAGAAGAAAGTCATTTGGACTTTCCAGCAGAAATGTTAGCTAGTTTTTTAAAAGATACTTTAACTTTAGAAGAAACAGAAAACTATTTAACAAGAATGTTAAAGAAAAGAAACTTGTAAAATTTGTTCGAAATAAAGAGAAAAATGATTTTGAAAAAATATTTGGGACGTTTTAGGATTTAAGAAAGTAATTAAGCCTTTAGCTTTTAAAATGCGCCCTTGATAATAGTAAGTAAGAATAATAGGGTTTTTAGTTCGATAAGCTTCTTTTAAGTTATTTTCAATTTCAATTTCTTCATCTTCACTTAATATAGGTTTAGATAAAAAGTTTCTTTTTTCGTTTAGTTCTTTAATAACTTCAGCTTGATGAAATAATGATTCAAATGGCTGCCATTTCTTTTGGTTGCGTTCTTTATTCATGATGACCACCAATCTTTTGGTTGCGATCTTTGATTGTAGAGTTTTCTAGTAAACTTGAAGCATGTAATAAACTATTTTTACCGAAACGTTTATGAACTAGGTCAATGGCCTGGTTCATTTTTTCGCTTTTTCTTTTTTCTTCGTACGATTCAAATAAATTTAATTGCGATGCTTTTTTATCATTTAGTTGCCCTAAAGACAGGCTAACTTTTCGAATTGGCATATCTTTTTCATAAAACTTATCAAAGATATTTAAAGCTAGGGTTGTTAATAAAACGTGATCATCAGTGGCTTCGTTTAATTTAACTCGGTGATAAAAACTGTCATTTATTTCTTTGGCATAGCTAATTCCAAGCCCGAGGACGGATGTTTCTTTGTTTTGATCGCGAAGCCGATGACATAAAACTTCTAGCATTTCGGCAATAATTAAAAAAATTTCGTCATTATAATAATTTCTAAATAAAACTTGGCTATGACTAAATGATTTTTCTTTGACTTCTTTATTAAAGTCTTTAATTCTTGACTCATCAATCCCATTGGCGTGTTCCCATAGCTCTTTACCGATGATTCCAAATTTTTTTTGTAAGAAAGCTTGGTCTTGATGAGCTAAATCGCCAACCGTCTTAATGCCTAAGTTATTAAGCCTTTTTTCTAATCTGGCCCCGATTCCCCAAACTTTAGAAAGGGGAGTTATAGGCCATAATTTTAAAGGAATATCTTTTTCTTCCCATTTAGCAAGGCCATTTTTATATTTTTTGGCTTCTAAGTCCATGGCTAGTTTAGCTAACAACATATTCGGGCCAATTCCACAGGTGGCAGTTAGGCCGGTTTTTTGTTCAATGGTAGCTAAAATTTCGGCGGCTAGTTCATAATCTGTTTTTTGAAAATAATTTAGATAGTCAGTGACGTCTAAAAAGCATTCATCGATTGAATAAATATGGAGATCTTCAAAACTTACAAAGTCAGCATAGATGTTTATTACTTCCTTTGACTTAGCTATATATAAACTCATGCGGGGTGGGACAATTTGGTAAGTTATATTTTGGGGAATTTCAAAAAGTCTTGTTCTTCCTGGGATGCCTTTTTTTCGTAAATAAGGGCTTACAGCTAAAGTGATTGCCCCATTTCCTTGTTTTTTGTTCGCGACAACTAGAGGAGTAGTAAAAGGATCTAAGCCGCGTTCTACACACTCGACTGAAGCAAAAAAACTTTTTAAATCAATACATAAAATATGTCTTGGCATTTCCTCACCCCTTTAAACGTTTGTTCGTATAAATTGTATCATATTAAAAATAATTAAACAATTGGTAATTCTTGGATTATAACAAATTTGTAAGAATGTTGGACTTTGAAAATAAAATAAAGTGTGATAGAATGTTTTAGGGATAGTGAGTTTATGAAAAAATTGCAAAAATATATTCCAAATATTTTAACAGCTAGTCGAATTGTTTTTACGCCGCTTGTTATATATTTAGGATTGTCAAATCAATATATACCTTTAATTATTGTGGCAATTATTATTGCTTTTACGGATTTTTTAGATGGCTTTTTAGCGCGACGTTGGCAGGTTGTAAGTGAACTTGGCGCTAGATTAGATGTAATCGGGGATAAGATGTTAGCGATTGGACTTTTAATTATTTTGATTTTAAAAAATCCAGCCTTTTTCTATGTTCTTATTTTAGAATGTGTAATAAGTGTTTTAAATTTATATTATTATTTTCGGAAAGGTATTGCTGCTTCTTTATTGGTTGGAAAGTTTAAAACCTGGATTATTTTTATCACTATTATTTTAGGTTTTGTTGGTTTAGTTGTTCCAGGAATATCCTTGCTTGTTAATATTTTTGTTTATTTGACGGCTATTTTACAAGTTATTACAGTTATTTCTTATTTTGTTTATGCAACGGGTAGTCAAAGCAAAAAAAAAACGGAAGAAAACCTGTTAGAATATTATAAAATTGTCCGGCCTTTACTACAAAATACGGAAGTGAAAAGAAGAAAAGATTTTCCTCATCATATTAATGAATCGGTGTATGCCCATGTAGTTAGAGTATCTTATGATTGTTACCGGATTGGTAAATTTTTACATTTGGATTATAAGAGCTTAGCTATCGCAGGTCTTCTTCATGATTTTTATGAGAAGCCCTGGCAATACGATAAAGAAAAGAAACCGTTTTTTAAAAATCATGCTTTTACTCATGCTAAAAATGCCGTTATGAATGCTAAAAAGATTTTTGGAACAGAAGTTATTACGCCTAAAATAGAGCAAATTATGATTACGCACATGTTTCCAGTAAATAAAAGAATTCCAAGAAGTAAAGAGGCTTGGTTACTTACTTTGGTTGATAAGGCTGATTCGATTGATTTTATTTTGCATCCAATTGCTTTATATCGAATTTTTAGACATCGAGATTATCAAAAAACTAAAAAAGAAACTTTAAAAAAAATTCATCAAAAAATTGCTGAGTTTGAAAGAAGAGAAAGTGAAAAAGAATAGTCAAATTATGTTAAGGTATTTGCATTCTTTTTTTTTATTATGTATAATGTTTATGGTGAATAGAGTATGGCAAAAAAGAAAAAAACGAGTGGTGAAGGCACAAAGTCACCTGGTTATAGTGTCGAACTAGTTGGCTTAGTTTTGATTTTAGTTGGCTTAATTGGCTTTGGCTTTGGGCCAGTTGGGTCTTTATTAAAAAAATTTGCAATGTTTTTATTAGGAGAATGGTGGCCACTTATTTTACTATTTGTTTTAGTTATTGGTTTTTATATGCTTATTAAAAGAAAATTGCCAAACTTTTTTAGTGCAAGATATGTTGGTTTATACTTACTTTTAATTGTTATTTTGGTTTTAAGTCATTTGACATTTATTGAAAGTACAACTAATCCAAGTGATATTTTTCAAAATACGATTGATAATTATATGAGTAGAGTGGCTTCTATTGGTAATAATAATGCTTTAACAAGTTCTGGACAAACGTCAATTGTTATTGGTGGAGGAATTTTAGGGGCAGCTTTTGCTTTTGGCAGTGACGCTTTATTTGGCTTAAACGGAACATATATTGTATTAGCTTTTGTTGGCTTATTTGGAATTATTTTGTTATTTAATGTTAATTTATCTAATGCGTTAAATGCTTTTATTGCGAAGTTTAAATGGTTTAAAAAGAAAAGCATGGAAGACAATGAGGAAGATGAAGTTAGTAAAAAAGAAGCTTTACTTGATGAGAGATTGCACGCTAATGAAGAAGAGGAAGAAAATCCTAAATCAATTATTGTTAATAGTGTTGAGGAATTAAAACATCACGAAGTTAAAGAAGAATTTTCAGCACCTAGCGTGGCTAATCCAGCTTCTGTTTTGCCAAATCCAAACTACCAATTACCTAATATGAGTATTTTAGATGATCCGCCTAAAAATAAAAAAGTAAATTCTAATCAATTTTTAATTAATAATAAACAAAATTTGGAACGGGTTTTACATGACTTTCAAATTGATGGCCATGTTGTTGATATTCACATGGGACCAGCTGTTACGCAGTTTGAAGTTGTTGTTCCTAGTGGCACGAAGGTAAGTAGAATTAGTTCAATAAATAAAGAAATCGCTTTAGCTCTAGCGGCCAAAGATGTCCGAATTGAAGCACCTATTCCGGGCAAAAACACAATTGGGGTGGAAATTCCTAATCAAGCTATTTCGATGGTTAAAATAAAAGAAGTTTTAGCTAGTAAGGAAATGCTTAATGCTAAAGGTGGTATTCAAGTTGCTTTAGGAAGAGATATTATGGGTATTCCAAGAAGTACAGATTTAACTAAAATGCCTCATTTATTAGTGGCAGGGTCAACTGGTTCTGGTAAATCAGTTTGTATTAATGGAATTATCGGTTCTATTTTGATGCGTTATCGCCCTGATGAAGTAAAACTTGTTTTAGTCGATCCAAAGCAAGTGGAATTATCTAATTATAATGGTGTTCCGCATTTGCTTTGTCCGGTAGTAACAAATCCGAAAAAGGCTTCATTGGTTTTACAAAAAGTAGTGGCGGAAATGGATAAACGTTATCATGTTTTTGCTGAAAAAGGAGCTAAAAAAATTGATGACTATAACCGAATGATTGAAGAAGAAAACAAACGGCATCCAGAGACACCAACACCTAGAATGCCTTACATAGTTGTTATTGTTGATGAAATGGCCGATTTGATGATAGTGGCTAGAAAAGAAGTAGAAGATTCAATTATGCGAATAACCCAGCTAGCTAGAGCGGCGGGAATTCATTTAATCGTGGCAACGCAACGACCTAGTACCGATGTTATTACTGGAGTTATTAAAACAAATATTCCATCACGTATTGCGTTTGCTGTTGCAAGTAACGTTGATTCAAGAACGATATTAGATAGTCCTGGTGCTGAAAAATTGCTTGGTAAAGGGGATATGTTATTTTTACCTATGGGGGAAAATACACCAATGCGTATTCAAGGCTGCTTTATTTCCGATGATGAAATAAGAAGATTGATTGAAGCAGTATGTAAAGAACAACAAGCAAGTTATGATGAATCACTTACAAATACTTTAGCAGAAACAGCAACTTCTAGTAGTGCTAATGCTGAAGAAGAGTATGATGATCCGATGTATAATGAGATCGTTGATTTTGCGGTTCAAACAGGAAAGATTAGTGCCTCTTTAATACAAAGAAGATTCCGGTTTGGTTATAATCGGGCAGCGAGAATTATTGATTTATTAGAAGAAAGAGGAATTATAGGTCCACAGAATGGCTCAAAACCAAGAGAAGTATTGGTTAAAGTAAAAGAACAAGAAGAGTAAAAAAATATAAACTCCCCAAAAGCCATTGACATTCGGGGGGGGGGTATATGATAAAATCATCTATAAGAGAATAGGTGATTTTTTGATATGAAGCTAGAAAAATATAAACAAAGAAACCCCAAGAAAATAGGAATAGCTGTATTTACAATTGCATGTGTTTTATTAATCGC
>CALVLG010000004.1 GCA_944336815.1 uncultured Bacilli bacterium
ACAAAAAGTTTAGAAAGGAGTTGTAGTAGATGTTAGCTAATATTTTAGCAGGTATTGCAAATTTATTTGCAAATTCTATTTCATCAGCTTGCATAGGTTTCTGGTTTGATGAACCAATAGTAGATAAAGATTTATTATAATTAAAAAGATGAGTATTTTAAAATTTACTCATCTTTTTTAAGCTGTTTTTAAATAATTATTCTTTTTTAATTTTTTCTACTAATAGAGTACTTATAAAATAATTTTCTCTAATACACGTTTTTAAATCTATTTCTTTTTTTCGAAAAATGGAAAACAATCCTATTCCATTACCTTTATTTTTAGAAGTATAATTTTTTGTCCCTAATTTATCAATATCAATTTCACCATTAAATGTATTTTTAATCGTTATATTAATTTCTTCAGGCGTTTCTGACAATTTCATGTATAATATCTTTTTCTTTGATTTAATGCAATGTTCTAGAGAATTATCAATAATAATTCCTAAAGATTCACATAATGAATTATATTTTCTAATTGTTACTTTATTAAAAATATCTCCATTTATCTTATTATCAATTTTTATTTTTATCTTTTCAACATCTTCTTGATTATAAATTTTTTCATAAATTATTCCGCTTATTCCGTGTGGAACATCTTTTATATCATTTATGTTTTTGTATGTACTTTTATATTCCTTTATTAAATCCATTATGAGCAACTGCGATTTTTTATTCATTTGACTTTTGATTCCCAAAAGTTGATTTATTATATTATGCTTTAAAATACGATATTCATCTATTACTTGAGCATAAGCATCATTATTCTTAATTAAAAATTCTATTGTTTTCTTCAATGATTTTACTTGGTATATGTGAAAAATACAAGCTATTATTATCACAAAACCCATTATTGTAATACACGTTAAAAACATCAAAAGCATTGGGTTATTAATTTTCAAAAAACATATAAAGTCAAAGATGGCATACATTATAAGCAAAATTATTAAACCAACAATTGGAAAATTTATTTTTAAAATTTTTTTCAGCAATTTTTGAAAAATATTTTTTGCTTTCAATGATTTAGATAAAAATATATATAAAATCAACATTACTGTTGAAAAGCCTATTTGTATACTATTTATACAGCTTGAACTTATAACATTATGTTTTATCAAAATACTTACTACTAACATTATTAAAACATCTAATATTACTCCAATTAAATAGACGGCTAAAACATAAAATATCCACTCCTTAACATTTAATTCTAAAAATATTTTTGTACTAATTGCTATATAAATTACAGGCAAGAAACCATATAATCCATAATTGTTTATATATAAAAAAGTGTAAATTGTTGCAAATATAACTAAACCTATATAAAAAAATTTTTTATTATATTTAGACCTATTAGAAATATTTTCTATTGTTGAGTGCATTGCATAAAATGTTGCAATCGATATTATCAATGCTAATAAGTTCATGACTCCACTTCTTCCTTCTTATACTTTTTTGAAAGCAAAAATACTTTCTCGCCAGTATCTAACATGAAATAACCTTTGGAAAAATTATGTTCAACTATTCTTTCTTTATTAGCTATACAACCTTTATGAATACGAACAAACCGATAATCTAATTCTTCTAATAATTTATCTAGAGAAAGATTTGTTTTATATTCATTTCCATAAGCATGTATGACAGATTTTCGACCGACTTTCTCAATGTACAAGATATTTTTTAAGTGCAAATCAGCAAAAATATTAGTCCCGGTTAATTTTAATATTTTATTATCATACTTTTTTTTAAGAATTTTGATAATATCTATTTCTAAACGATTTTCCATATTAATAAATCTTTCAATAAAATCAAAAACATCTAAAATTTCCCGATGAGCTTTTTCAAATAGACTATCATGATTTGTGACAAAAATAATCTCATTATCCCAATCTTCTTCGCGTATTTTTTCGGCAATCTCTATTCCACTTATACTATTTTTTAGCTCAATATCCATTATATATATTTTATGGCAGCTAACATCATTTATTTCCTTGTCCAACTCTGGACAATATTTTTTAAAACAAACTATATTGTATTCTTCGTTTCTTTGAATACTTATCTTTACTAAAAGTTGCTTAATTCGAGTTTGATTTTCTTCATCATCTTCAACAATAATAAACTTTAACATAATTTTCTATCACACCTGTCCTATGTTTACTACAAGCAATTATATCACATTTTTAATGAAGATGGAAAGATATTTAAGATATATTTTGATAATTTACTAAATAATATCTGCTGCTTTGGTGAGTATCATAAAAAAAGCAGTTTTTTTGCAAATTAAAAAACCCTTACGGGCTTTTTGTTATTTCTGAAACTTTTTTATTAAAAATGGTGTTTGGATTTGTCAAATTACCATCAATGTATATTTCTAGTAATAAAGAACTTTGCTTATTAATATTTAGTTTACTTGTACCTGATGTGGCAATTATATCATTTTGTTTAACTTGATCGCCAGCACTTACTTTTATTTCACCTAAAGTATAATATGTTGATATAATGCCATTTTCATGTTCAACGCTGACCATTTTACCAAGAATTTCATCTTCTTTAACTTCTTTAATCGTGCCATCTAATATTGTTACGACATCAAATGTTTCATCACTTTCATACAGTATTCCTGTATTAGGCATATAAGTATTTTCATAAAAGATTAATGATTTTTCTTGGTTTTCTGAATCATCTTCACGGTTGTAATAATCTTTAGCAACACTTACCTTATCACTTATATAAGGCATAGCAATCGTTACTTCATTAGTAGTTTGTTCTTCGGTTGTTTCATTAATTACAGATTGTTCATCAAATACAGGCTCACTATTTATTGGATTCCTTTCTTCTTGGCTAGCAAGCAAGTTTTGGCTTAAAAAAGCAATGCTAATAATCATCATAACTAATGTTATGGCATAAATGGTTGGTAAAACATATCCTTTTAATTTTCTTTGTTTCATTTTGTTCCTCCTCGATACTATTTTGGGGAGGATTTTTCTTTTTATACCTCTAATTTATTAATTTCTGTATTTTGATAATAATATTTTAAGATTTCTTGATAAGAATTACCTTCTTTAGCCATCCCATTCGCACCATATTGACTCATACCTACCCCATGACCGTATCCTCGGGTTGTAATGGTTATTTCTTCGTTATTTATATTTATATCAAAGTCAGTAGACCTTAAACCTAGAAGGGTGCGAAAATTAGTTCCTTTAAAAGTTTGATTATTAATAGTAATATTTAATACTCGATTGGAATTGCTCCGCGTGATATTTTCTATTTCTAAATTGTTACATGTTAAACCTAATTTGGCACAAAAATCGGCTTTTGTGAATGTTTTCGTATTTTCATAATTATTTAATGAAGCATTATCCCAAGAAGATGGAACACTGTTTAAGTATGGTAGATCTTCAGAAAAAACAAGTTCGCAATTTTCGGTATAGCCATTGCTCATGGAAAAATAAAAAGCATTTATAATTTCACCGTCATAAGTTATTACTTCGTTTTGGGTTTCTTCAACGGCTTCGCGAACTTTTAAATAATATTTAAAAAAATTCAATTTCCACTTTTTTAACAACTCTTCATTATCTTGATATGCTTGATCTTTGACGCCTTTAATTAAATCGTATTGGCCATTTCGGGAATTTTTTTTATACAAAGCATAAGTTCTAGCAGCTACAGCTTGGGCTTTTAGGGCCTCTAATTCAAAGCTCGCTGGCATTTCGGCTGCAACAACACCAATAATATAATCTTCTAAATTAATGTTGATAACTGTATTTGTTTCTTCATCTAAGAGTCTAATATTAATTGGCACGTTTCCTTCTTCCATTTTAATTGGGGCAGTTATTTGTTTTACAGATACACTAACAAGACATAAAATAGCCGTTAGTAATAAAACTACGGCTAATAATATTTTATTTTTCATTTGTTCTCCTTTAGAAAAATTCTAAAATAAAATTTGTTACCAAATATCCCATTACTAAACTTAGCAGCAAGACAAGAACTCTGGTTTCCCAGATACGATTTTTTTTGATGATTTTTTCAAAATTGATGCCAGATAAGGCAAAAGCTGATAACATTGAAAAAAAGACATAGACATATATTTTATAGTCCATTATATGTTCCTTCTTCGTATTTTAGTATTTTTTCTATTCTTCTTATATGTCTTTCTTCTGTGGGCATAGGTGTTTCAATAAATTTTTTAACTATTTTTAGAGCTTCTGCTTTAGAAAGGCCACCGAAGGCAACAACATTAGCGCCGTTGTGATTTTTAGCATGATGGGCATCTTCTTCACTTACAACTCTGGCACAACGAATATGTTTTACTTTGTTGGCAGCGATGGAAATGCCAATACCATTACCACATATTAATATGCCTAAATTGGCTTTGTTTTTAGTAACAGACGTACAGACATCAAAAGCAAAATCTGGGTAATCATCATCTGGGGTAGTCGGAATTGTTGTTTTAAAAATTTGGTATCCTTCTTTTTGTAATTCATCATATATATAATCTCTTAATTCTTGACCACGATGGTCAGAGCCGATATAAAGTTCCATGTATTCACACTCCTAAAATTAATTATACAGTTTTTAAGAGATAAAAAAAAGAAAAACGTTTTATTTTTCTTCTTTTTTCATGTTATATTTACGGTTAAATTTTTCAATATTACCAGCTTTACTAGCTTTTCCTTGTTTTCCTGTATAGAATGGATGACATTCTGAACAAACTTCTACTTCGATATGATCTTTTGTAGACATTGTTTTAAATGTTGCACCACAAGCACATGTAGCTGTGATTTCTTTCATTTCTGGATGAATGTTTGCTTTCATAACACAACTCCTTTCGCCATGCACCAATTTAGGGCATAGATTTTTTCTTTCGTCTAAAGTATTATACCATATTTGTTATGCTAATCAAGCCCTAAAAAGTTTTTTTGGGTTACGTTTTATCTTTTTAAATGATATTGACGGCAAAACTCGGTAAATTTTCTTTGCAACTCTAAAGGCTCATCTTGGTAAAACGAAGCACAATAATAAGGCTCTAATTCGCCTTTTAAATCTTTAATAAAGCTATTTTTGCTATTCCATAAAGCAGCAATTTGTTTATCTGCGATAGTTAAGTATAAAGATATTAAATACTTTTTGGCTGCATGAGATATATCCCAATCTAAAATGCTATTGCCCACTGTAAAAACGAATCTTTGTTCTAAATCTTTTAGAATCTTTTGGTATTCTTTTTGAGAGTCATAGTTTTCAATACGTTGCCGAAGTTCTTTTATTTCAGAAAAAATATCTAATATCTTAGCATTAGGATGATTATCTGTAGCCATGATGCCACTAGGATTTGCTCGATAAAAATAGCATGATTCCTTTATGGCAAGAAGATTATTGGCTTTGATAAGTAAGGGAATAGTAAAAGATATATCTTCATATTTTTTATTTACTAAAAAGCTTTCATTTTCAATAAAAGCATGCTCAAAAAGACGATGACAGCAACTAGGTGGTTCAAATATTAAGATGTTTTTATTATGACATAATTGGAAATGTTTTTTAGGTGAATTATTGTTTGTTATTAATTCATTTTGATTTTCCAAAATAAATTCTATCTTACCAGAGACAATTTTAACATTATAAGCTCTAGCTAAATAATAAAAATCTAAGTACATATTTAAAGATACATAGTCATCGCTGTCAACAAACCCAATATATTCTCCGTTAGCATAAGATAAACCTAAATTTCTGGCGGCCGAACACCCTCTTTCAGCCTGTAAACTTAGTACTTTTACTTTAGTTGGGTATTCTTTTTCAAATTGTTTTAAAATATTTAAAGTATTATCTGTACTATGGTCGTCTACGCAAATAATTTCAAGATCTTTTAATTGTTGATGTATTAAGCTATTTAAACAAGTTTGAATATACTTGTCTGTATTATGACACGGAATAATAACTGATACTTTTGGCATAATAACCCCTTCTTTTATAGAATGGTATTCTATCATTTCTCGTAAATTATGTCAATTTAGCTAAAATCTGTTCATATATATAGCGATGGCCTTGGTAATTAAGATAGTAGCTTTTTGGGGTAAAGAAAAAGGATTCTTGTTTGGAAACTGATGATATATCAATATAGGTAACGTCTTGTGATGAACATAAGGCTTGGAGGTTGTTATTTATTTCATTGGCTTTTTCAGGGGATATTTTTGGGGTTTCATAAATACCAATAACGATTATTGACTTTTTATTGTATATTTTTATTAATTGAATAATTTTTTCTATATTTGCTAGATATTTGGCAATGATTGGAGAAGTTATTTCTTCTTCTAAATTTAGTTCGTCCATGCCGATTGCTAACGTTAATACTTGGGCTTTAGCGATGGCTTGAGTAATGGATATGTTTGAACTTTCTAAGGTATAGTTGGTGGTTATTTTTAAAAGTAAGCTAGAGGTTGTTTCTCTTTTACTGGCAAATTCAGTAATATACTCTTTTAAGTTAGTATTTTCTTCATAATAATCTTTTAAATAGTCATTAAAACTGTATCCTCTTACATTAAAAGCCGTTTCACCTAAAGCTAGTCCATCGCCTAAGGCTAAGATATTTATTTCTTCATGGTACGTTACTTTAAAAATTAAAAAGGCGAGGATTGAACCGATTAAAACAGTTAAGATTATAATTTTTTTCATACGTTCACCTAATTAATTGTATGAAAAAAGAAGATGTTTTACTCTTCTTCAATAATTTTAATATCGGCTCCGACATTAGATAATTTTTCTACAATATGTTCATAACCTCTTAAAATATGCCCTATTTCATTTATTTGGGTTGTGCCTTTGGCTATTAATCCAGCGATTATCAAGGAAGCACCGGCTCTTAAATCACTGGCAGTCACATTGTTACCATAAAGCGGCGTTTTGCCTTTAATAAAAGCCATTTGATTACGAACCGTTATATCGGCCCCCATAGAATTTAGATAAGGAACTTGGCCCATTCGGTTTGAATGAATTGTTTCTTCTAAAATACTAATTCCCTCACATTGAGTCATCAAAACGGTCATAGGTTGAGCTAAGTCCGTTGGAAAACCTGGATATATTAAGGTTGTGACATTAAATGGGCTTAATTTTTCGGCTTTATTAATAATAATACTATTTTCTTTTATAGTCATTTTGACCCCTATATCATTTAATTTACTTAAAAGTGAAGTCAAATGTTCTTTGATAACGTTTGTTATTTCGAGGTTTTGGCCTAGCAAGGCTCCCATTATGATATAGGTTCCTGCTTCTATACGATCAGGAATTACTTCAACCATGGCTTTGTGAAGGTATTTTACGCCTTCAATCGTAATTTTACTTGTTCCTGCCCCTCTTATTTTAGCCCCCATGTTATTTAAGTATGTGGCAACATTAACTATTTCAGGTTCTTTGGCTGCATTATTAATAACGGTTGTGCCTTCTGCTTTCACCGCGGCTAACATAACATTAATTGTAGCGCCGACGCTGGCAAAGTCAAAATATATTTTATTGCCAACTAATTTATCAGCTTTAATAATATATTTGTTTTCTTCTTCAGTTATTGTTGCTCCAAGAGCTTTAAAGCCTTTTAAGTGAAAATCTATTTTACGATTACCAATTTTACATCCACCTGGTAAAGCTATTTCAACATACTTACACTTTCCTAATAATGCCCCCATAAAATAATAAGACGCCCGAAGTTTAGAAGATAGTTCTTCCGTAATGGATTTATTTTTGATGTTCTTAGAATCAATCTTTAAAGTGTCATTATCAATCGTTACTTTGGCATTTAGTAATTTTAAAATTGCTATTAAATTATCCCGGTCAGATATTTCAGGCACACTTAAAATAGATGTTTCTTCATCACATAATATAGAAGCTGGGATGAGTGCGACAGCACTATTCTTAGCCCCTGAAATTGGAATTGTTCCAGTTAAATTATGACCACCGTTTATAATTATTTTTTGCATAAAAAAAATCACCCTCATATTTATTTAAATATATCAAATTTTTATTTATTTTCCTAGGTTTTTTCGCAATTATTTACAAATGTGAAATATTCCTAGAACAATTAATAAGCCTAAACCTAGTATATTAGCCTTTTTGCCAAGTTTTTGGGAAGCAAATTTACCTAGGAATAAACCTGTTGCGGTAAAAAAGAAACTTGTTAAAGAAAAGATACTCATGGCTAAAATTTTATTTTGCGTTATAGCTGATAAGGCTAGGCCTGTTGAGAAAGCATCAATAGATACACCAAAGGCAAATAGAAACATACCAAAAAAAGAAAAATTTATTTCTTCTAATGGTTCATTCTTTATTAAATCTATTAATAAATTAGCCGCGATGAAAAGTAAAATACAACCTAAAAATAAATTACTATTCATGGAAAAGAAATTCATGAGATTTTGACCTAAGATATTTCCTAAAAAAGGCATGATAAAATGCATGATACCAACTATTGTACTTAGAATAAAACATTTTTGTCTTTTTAAATTATATGTTCCTATACCTAACGATAAAGAAAAGGTATCCATGCTTAAGGCTATACCTATCAAGAAAATGTTTATTATTTCTGCCATAAAAACTCCCCATTACATTGTATGGGGTTTTGTTATTTTTATGAGTTATATTTAGTTAAAATATCTTTGATTAAAAAACGATACTCGATATTTTCAGTTTCTTCTTCTTTAGCTTCTAAAAGGCATAAAGGTGGGAACATTACACACCACCAATTTTTCCCGGCACCTCCACCTAAGGTAATTACCAAAGATTCATAGTTGCCACTTGGATATGATAAGCCGTGATATTCTTTGGCTGGAAAATAGTTTTGGCCTAAAGAAATTTGAAAATCATCAGTATATTTAGCAATAATGTTTTGAATTAAAGGAAGATTATTTTTTAAAATTTCTTTTGCTTCTATACTTGTTTTGACGTTTTGCATTAAAGGAAGCGCTACCTTAGTAACATCGTCTTTTATTTTCCGTTTTAAGTTTTGGTCTGCTATGGTATCGCTGTTGGCAATTATTCGAAAGCGAATGGCATACTCTGGAATGACAATTTGTTCTTTATTTAGATAAAAATAACAAAGAAAAACCACAAATAAAATAGGAATAATTTTTTTCATTTTTTCACCTATTTTGTTTATGGTTTATTTTTGAAAGTTTTATTCATTTATTAAAAAAATAAAACGGTCTTTACCAGCTAAATCTTTTTCTAAGAAGAGTTTATAGGTAGGAAGATATTTGTTTTTTAAAATTGTAAGATCTTTTCCTTGGGTCATCCCTATTTCAAAGGCAATTAGTTTTGGCTTTGTTGATAAAGATGCAACTTTTTTTAAAATGAGTTCATAAAAATATAGACCATTATTTGGGGCGAATAAAGCCATTTGGGGCTCGTATTTCGTTTCGAGGCCAACTTTTTCATCTTCTTTTACATAAGGAGGGTTACTAATTATGATGTCATAGTCTTTTAAAGATACATCCTTTAGATCTTGCTCTATAAAAGTTATTGCAACTTGATTATTATAGGCGTTTTCTTTTGCTAATTCTAAGGCATCTTTTGAAATATCAACAGCGGTTACTTCTGAATGGATATTTTTTTTCAAGGCGATTGCAATACAGCCACTGCCAGTGCCAAGGTCGATTATTTTAGGATAAGATAAGTTCATTTTCTTAATTTTTTTAATTGTTTTATCGACTAATTCTTCAGTTTCAAAACGCGGGATTAAAACACGGTTATCCACCTTAAGTAAAACGTTTAAAAATTCGACATTGCCAATTAAATATTGAATAGGATAATTATTTGCTATTTTTGTAACTATTTCCCCCATCTTTTGGGGATATTTGCTTGTTAATAACTGCCAATCTTTTTCACTTATATTGTGAGGCTTTTTTATTTCAGTCATTTTATAATTTATACTTTCCTTCTATATAATTTATGTTTTCTACAAAATTCATTTTGATTCCTCTTTCTAAGCAAAAAACAGGTTATTCACCTGCTAATTTTCTTTTTATATCTTCAGTTATTAACGCTTCAATTATTGGATCAAGGTCACCATCCATTACACGATCTAAAGCCATAACAGAAAAATTTATACGGTGATCTGTTACTCTGTTTTGAGGATAATTATAAGTTCTTATTTTTTCTGAACGATCGCCAGTACCAATCTTACTTTTACGTTCACTGCCAACTTCTTGTTCTTTTTCTTGTTCCATTTTATCATATAATTTGATTTTTAAAAGTTTCATTGCTTTATCTTTATTTTTTAATTGGCTACGTTCATTTTGGCATGTCACAACGGTATTTGTCGGTAAATGGGTGATACGAACAGCAGAATTAGCGGTATTTACTGATTGGCCACCCGCGCCACTTGAATGATAAACGTCAATTTTTAAATCACTTTCTTTTATATCAATGTCGATGTCTTCTACTTCTGGCATTACTAATACTGTTGCCGTTGAAGTATGAACGCGGCCTTGCGTTTCAGTTACAGGTACTCTTTGAACACGATGAGCACCACTTTCATACTTTAATTTGCTATATACATTTTCACCTTTAATTGTACATTCAACTTGGGAAAATCCGCCACTTGTGCCTTCGACTTGGTGATCTATTTCAATTTTCCAGCCTTGTTTTTCAGCATAATATGTATACATTCTTAATAAATCGCCAGCAAAGATATTCGCTTCATCACCACCTGCGGCTCCTCTTATTTCCATGATAATATTTTTTCCATCGTTTTCGTCTTTAGGAATTAAAAGAATTTCTAACTCATGTTCGATTTGTGTTAATTTAGCTGTATTCTCTTCTATTTCTAACTCAGCCATATCATGTAATTCTGGATCGTTTATTAAAGTTTTTGCTTCAGCTAAGTTATTTTCGACTGTTTCATATTCCTCATATTTATCAACGATTTCTTTTAAATCACTTTGCTCTTTACTTAATTTTTTGATTTTTTGAAAATCACTCATTATTTCTGGATTTGTTAATTCATTGGTGATTTCTTGATAACGTTCTTTTATACTTTCTAATCTTTCTTTCATAAGAATTTCTTTCTATTTACATATTATCTTCGTCTTCGTCATCAATGATTACTAAATCTTTTAAATCGTCATCATCAGTCGTATCATCATCTGCATCTTCATCATAGAAAACATCGTCATTTTCTTCTTCCTCTTCTACATCATCGTAAGTAGGATCTTCAAATTCTTCATCATCGTCTTCAATAACTAATTTTTCACTGTGACGTGTTTTTAAATCCCAATAACCATTTTCTAACATAATAAATTTTTTATCTGTTGTTAATATTTCAAAGAAATCAGCAATATGATTTTCAAAATCTTGTTCTGTTAACCCTAAAACATCACATACTTTATGAAATAAGTCGGTAATTTTCATTTTTTTCTTTGATTCATCTAAAATCATATAAGCTATGTCGTCATAGCCCATTAGTTCTAATTCTTCTTTTGGTATATCTTTTAATTTCATATTTCCTTCTCCTTACATTTTTTTGGGAATATTAATACCTAAAAGGTATAACATGTCTTTAATAATTTTGCAAGATAAATCTAACAAAATTAACCAATCTTCTTTCTTTTTTACATCTTCTAAATTATTTATATGATTATTTTCATAAAAGGCATTCAAATTTACACATAATTCGTAAAGGTAATTTGCAAGAATAGATGGCAATCTCGTTGTATAGCTATAATTTAAAGCGTTTTCTAATTCTAATATTTTCATTCTTAATTCACGGTCAACATTATTATATATTGTATTAGTTAGTTTGTTTGTAGAAATATAGTTTTCTTTTGTTAAAATGTTGGCAATTCTTAAATAAGTATACAAAATGTATGGCCCAGTTTTGCCAATAACAGAGGAAAACTTTTTTGAATCAAAAATGTAGTCTTTTTCACGATTGTTTTGTAAATCCGCAAATTTAATAATTGCATTTACTAAAATATCTAAATCTTCATTATCCATACTGGTATTTTTTGGATTAGAATTTAAGAACGCTTCTTTTGTTTCGGTAAATAATTCATCTAATTTAGGGGCTGTGCCAGCTCTTGTTTTATATGGCTTGCCATCAAGACCATTAACCGTACCAAAACCAAGATGTTCAAAATTAGTACTTTTGGTAATTCCTAGTTTTTCGCATACCCGAAATAGTTGCGTAAAGTGCATTCCTTGTCTTAAATCGGTAACATAGAGAATTTTTTGAGGATTATAGTCGATAATTCTTTCAAAAATAGTGGCTAAGTCGGTTGTTCCATATAAATATGCACCATTACTCTTTTGAAAAATAAATGGGGGAAGTTCTTTACTATCTTCGGATTTGGCAACATCAATAATTAAAGCTCCTTCACTTTGTTTTAAAAGTTTTTTAGCTTCTAAAGCCTGTTTAGCTTTATCAATATATGGATAAGCGTTTGATTCACCGTACCACAAATCAAAATGAACATCTAAATAATCATAAATTCTTAAAATATCCCTACCTGATACTTCTCTTATTTTAACAAAATAGGCTTGATATTCTTGGTTTCCGTCTTGTAAATCTTTCGTTATTTGAGCACATATTGTTTTTATTTCATCATTTTCTTTACATAAACCACTCATTTTAGGATAAATACGGTCTAATATTTCAATTGTAATATCGTTAATACTTATATTCTCGCTTTTTAAACCATAAATTACTTGACCAATTTGCAAGCCATAATCACCTAAGTGGACATCGCTAATTACTTCATGACCATAATATTTTAAAATTCTTTTTATTGATTCACCAACAATAGCACTTCTTAAATGGCCAACATGTAGAGGTTTAGCAATATTTGGACCACCATAATCAATTATAATTGTTTCTTTAGCCGGCATAGTAATAGCAAATTTATCGCTTTCTTTCATGTGATTTAAGATTTCATTAATACATGTATCACTTAATGTAAAATTGATAAATCCTGGTCTAACAGCTTCAATTTTGGTAAAAAAAGAAGTGTTGGCATACATTTTTTGAAATTCAGCAGTGATTTTTTCACTAATGTTAAAAGGATTTTCATGTAATTCTTTGGCTAAAGAAAAGGCCCCATCAAACTGATAATCACATAAGTCTTTCCGGTTGGAAATAATTACTTTAGGTTTTAGAGGATAATTTAATTTTTCAAGGACTTTCGTTAATTTTTCTTCAATAAAAGTACTAATCACTTTCTTCATCATCCTTCCACGAAATGGTTAAAACATTTTCATTATTATCTGTTTCAATAAAGTAGGAAATTTTCATTTCGTTTTTATTCTTCAATAGATTAGCATACTCTACTAAAACTTGCAAGTTATATTGTTCCTTTTTTAAGGTTATTTCACTTTTTTGATTTTGAATATCTAGAAAAAAGGCATAATCATCATTTTCACGCAAAAAGCTTTCTTCCGCTAAATTAAGGGTATGATGCATGTTTTGAAAAGAAAAAGTTATGATTTGATTTTGAATATTGCCCTCAATGTTTTCTTCGTCAATAACATTTTCTTGACCGTTTTTTAATGTGATATGGAGTCTTTTTTTCATGGCCCACCTCTTTTTTTGCAAATTATAGCACTTTTTAGTATGAAAAAAAAGAATTATTTAAGAATTATTAGACATACTATTTTTAGGTGTTTTGACATGAAAAAAATTAAGTGGATAAGTCGAATATGTTTGTTCGTTCTTTTAAGTGGAATTGTTGTTTTAACAGGTATATATGTCTATGCTTTTTTTTCACCAAAATTAGAACTTAAAAACATGGGAAAAATTTTTATATATGACCATGAAGATAATTTAATATATCAAGGGTCGGGGTCAAATGATTGGGTTAATTTAGAAGATATTTCGCCTTATTTAATTGAAGCGGTTATCAGTGTTGAAGATAAAAATTTTTATAAACATCATGGCTTTGATTTTTTGCGAATTGGGAAAGCCTTTTTATCTAATATTCAAAATAATACCCGAATTGGAGCCTCAACGATTAGTCAGCAATATGTCAAAAATTTGTTTTTAACTTTTGATCAAACTTGGGCCCGGAAAATAGAAGAAGCATTTTTAACGGTTGAATTAGAAGTACATTATAGTAAAGATGAAATTTTAGAGGGTTATTTGAACACAATTAATTATGGCGAAGGAAATTATGGAATTGAAGATGCAAGTCATTATTATTTTAATAAAAGTAGTAAAGATTTAACGTTAGAAGAAGCGATAATGCTAGCGGGAATTCCTAAAGCTCCAAGTAATTATAACCCCGTTAGTGATTATGAAGCTTGTATTGAACGGGCCTTAGTTGTGGCTTCAACGAT
Organism: uncultured Bacilli bacterium; assembly: GCA_944336815.1. GTDB lineage: Bacteria > Bacillota_I > Bacilli_A > RF39 > UBA660 > Ventrenecus. The sequence continues at coordinate 14,352 of CALVLG010000004.1, forward strand.
GGTTAATAACGGATATATTACTGAAGAAGAATATAATAATCTTTTTAAAGAAGAAATTTCCATTTATGCTAAACGAGAACAAAATAATTCGCAGACAATTTTATATTATCAAGATGCAGTTTTACAAGAATTAGCCGAGATTAAATCTATTCCGACGTCTTTAATTGATTCAGGTGGACTTAAAATCTATACAACATTTGATATGGATGCCCAAAAAATAATGGAAGAAAATATTTTAAAATATATGGGTAATCAAGAAGAATTACAGGTTGCTAGTGTTATGGTTGAGCCAACTAGTGGGGGTGTTCTAGCTTTAACGGGTGGCCTTAATTATGCTAAAAGTCAATATAATCGCGCAACGCAAAGCAAAAGACAAGTAGGAAGTACGATGAAACCGTTTTTATATTATGCGGCTTTAGAAAATGGCCTTATTTCTTCTTCGACTTTTAAAAGCGAAAAAACAACTTTTTATTTTGCTAATGATCAAGCATATTCGCCTAATAACTATAATAATATTTATGCAAATGAAGATATAACTATGGCAGCGGCAATTGCTTTTTCCGATAATGTTTATGCCGTGAAAACACATTTGTTTTTAGGTCCCGAAGTGCTTGTTGATACTGCTCATTTGGCGGGAATTAAAGAAGATTTGGAAGCCAATCCTTCCCTTGCTTTAGGAACTGAGGAATTAAATATGATGGATTTTGCAACTGGTTATACGACTTTGGCCAATGGTGGAGATCAAAAAGATTTATTTTTGATAACAAGAGTTGAAGATTTAAACGGCAATGTTTTATATAAACATAAAGATAAACATAATGTGGTTTTAAATAGCAATAGTGTTTATATTTTAAATGAAATGCTTACTAGCACTACTAATTCAGCCTTTTCAAGTTATACTACACCAACTGCTTTGTCTTTGGCTTCGAAAATGAGTCGAAAATATGCTTTAAAAACGGGGACAACTAACACCGATTCTTGGGTTGCTGGATATAATCCTAACCTTTTAATGATGGTTTGGGTAGGAAATGACGATGCTTATGAAATAGACAGCACGGCCAGTTATTATTCGAAAAGTATCTGGATTGATACTATGGAAGAATATTTAAAAGATGTAGAGCCGACATGGTATGAAAAACCGCCTAATATTATTGGATTAATTCGTAATGGTATTACTGGTTTAGAAGATTCTAATGGAACAAATAGCACTGTTTTTTATTATGTTAAAGGAACTGAAGTACCATATACAGCTGTAAATAAAGAGCAATAAAAAATAATTAACTTTTTGAGCTAATTATTTTTTTTAATGTTAATTGTTATTTGGTATGTATCAGCTAAATCTACTTCATCTAAAGACATTTGAAAGCCTTGTTTTTCCATATTAGCAATCATATTTCTTACTTCATTTATGGCTGTTTTTAAATCAATTCCTTTAGCTTCTTCAACAATTTGTTCATAATTTGGATCTAATTTTATCACTGAATCCATTGGATCAACAATGTTTTCTTTTGGTTCTTCTTTAATCTCTTCAATTGTGTTATTTACTGTTTCGATTGGTGGAGTTACTAAGGATGGGATTGGAGTGTTTAATTCTTGTTCGCCATTTTTTGGTTCTAAAGTAAGATCCGAAATATCTTCTAATACTTCGATATTATTAGAAGGTTCAGGTGTTTTAGGTACTTCAGGTTCCATCATTTGCATATTGGCTGCTTCATCTTCTAAAAAGTTAAAAAACTTATTAGGAATCGGTTTTTGTTCTGGCACTTGTTCAGGAACAGGTGAAGCACTTATTTCATTTGTTTCCATAGACACCTCTTTCTTTGGTTCAGGATTATTTATATCAGTTGCGTTATTAACAATTGTCTTAACATCAGGATTTATATTTATTAACGGCACATCTTCAGTAGTTTCTCCTTTGGCTTTTTTTATTTCTAAGTCAAGTTGTCTTACGGTTAAACGTTTAGTAATTATCTTTTTTAGCCATTCAGCTTGTTCTTCAATTGGTAAGACAAGTAAACTTCTGGCATGTCTTTCGCTTATTTTTTCTTGTAATAAGGCATCTTGGACTTCTGGTGCTAAGTTTAGCAATCTTAATTTGTTGGCGATCGAACTTTGACTTACCCCCATTTTTTCAGCTAATTGTTCTTGCGTCATATAACCTCTGTCTAAAAGATTTTTATATGATTTAGCTTCTTCGATTGGGGTTAGATTTCGTCTTTGAATATTTTCAACCAAGGCAATTTCAGCACTTTTGTTATCATCAATATCGGAAATGATAGCTGGTACTTGTTTTAAACCCGCCATAGTTGCTGCCTTAAAACGCCGCTCACCAGCAATAATTTCGTATTTATTCCCTAGCCTTCTTAATACAAGCGGTTGAATTATACCGTGTTGTTTAATAGATTCTGATAATTCTTTTAAGCCTTCTTCATCAAAAGCTAATCTTGGTTGAAATCGATTAGGAATTATATCTTCTATAGCTACTTGTAGTACCTTTTGTTCTGTATTCACAAAAAATCAGCCCCTTACCGCCTATTTTATCTATATATCATTTTAGCAATTTTTTAGAGATTTCGCAATAGATTTTAGCATTAATCTTTTTTCATAATGATTTTTTGAAAATAAAGATTTTGATGAAATAATTGTTTTTAATCCTTAGTTATTTTAAAGGGTGTTTTTTTATTTTGTCATAATTTCGTGGATATTTTAAATCTGTAGCTTTGTTTTTTTCAATATCTAGTAATGTCCTTATACCGTTTTCTTTTGGTAGTTCAAAAACCTGTTTTTGGATAATTTCACATGATAAAACGGCTAATGTTGGGGTGGATAACTGAATTTCTTCTTCAGCATTGCCTTTCATAACAAGAAAATGGCCATGAATTTTTAAACTAGGAATATTTAATTCTAAAAGAATTCTTAGTTCTGCAACAGCTCTTGACGTGACAAAATCGTATTCTTCACGATGAACTCTGGTATAGTCCTCTGCTCTACTGTATATGATTTCGACATTTGTTAAAGATAATTTTTGAACACATTCTTTTAAAAAAGTTATTTTTTTGTTATTGCTATCTAGTAAAGTTACTTGTAAATTTGGAAAAAAGATGGCTAAAACTAGGCCAGGAAAGCCGGCACCAGTACCAACATCAAGTAGTTTTCCATGGGACAAATCAGCAATTTTGACTAAAGTTATACTATCATAAAAATGTTTTAAATATACTTCTTCTTTGGTTCTTATGGCAGTTAAATTTGTATGGGCATTATATGCCAATAAAAAAGAAGCATATTGTTCTAATTGTTCAGCTATCTTGGGCGTTATAGTTAGGCTTAAATCAATAATAGCTCTTTCAAATTCTTCTTTATTCATTTTTACTATACTCCTTTTTTAAATAAACACTTAAAATAGCAATGTCAGAAGGATTAACACCACTTATACGCGCGGCTTGACCAACTGAAAGTGGTCTTATTTTGGCTAATTTTTGCCGGGCTTCTGAAGCAAGATTTTTTACTTTAGCATAATCAATATCCTTAGGAATTATTTTTTCTTCTAATTTTTTCATTTTTTCTACTTCTTTATACGTCTTTTTTATATACCCTTCGTATTTAATTTGAATTTCTAATTCTTCTTTAGTTTGGGAATCAAATGGTATTTCGAAAAAATTTTCTAAAAAAGCAATGTTTATTTCGGGCCGTTTTAATAAATTATACAAACTTTCCGTAATAGCAGGTACTTCTTTACCGTTTTCGATAAATATCTTTTTTATTTCAGGAGTGATTTTTAGCTTATTATTTTTGAAAAATTCTTCGCCTTTTTGAATGTTTTTAACTCTTTCAAGATAATTTTGATATTGTTTTTCAGTAATACTTCCTACATTGTGGGCATATTCTCTTAATCTTAAATCGGCATTATCATGGCGTAAGATTAATCTAAATTCAGCTCTTGAGGTAAGCATACGATATGGCTCAGCTGTTCCTTTAGTTACTAAATCATCAATTAAAACGCCGATGTAAGCATCATTTCTTTTTAAAATTAAAGGTTGTTTATTTTCTAATTTTAAAGCTGCATTTATACCGGCAATTAATCCTTGACCAGCGGCTTCTTCGTAACCACTTGTGCCATTTATTTGGCCAGCAGTAAAAATGTTTTCAATAACTTTTGATTCTAAACTTGGTGATACTTCTAAAGGATCTATCGCATCGTATTCTATGGCATAGGCATACTTGGTAATTATAGCGTTTTCTAAGCCACTTAAACTATGAACCATTTTTTCTTGAATGTCTCTTGGCATTGAAGTTGAAAAGCCTTGAAGGTACCATTCATCATAGTAAAGACTTTCTGGTTCAAGGAAAAGTTGATGTCTTTCTTTGTCTTTAAAACGAACAAGTTTATCTTCAATACTTGGGCAATATCTTGGCCCTATTCCGGTGACATAACCTCCATACATAGCTGATTTGTCTAAATTATCTAAAATTATTTTATGGGTATTTTGGTTAGTATAAATTAAGTAACATTTTTGTTGTTCATTAATTTTATAAGAAGGTTTATTATCAAAGGAAAACGTCCAATAGGTATCATCACCATATTCGGGTTGCATTTTTGAAAAATCAATAGATGAGGCTTTGATTCTTTGAGGTGTACCTGTTTTTAACCGTTGAATAGTAAAGCCATATTTTTTTAAATTTTCGCTTAAGTAGTTACTTCGTGGTTCACCATGTGGACCTGATGGTGTACTTTCTGAGCCTATTAATACATTTGCTTTTAAGTAGGTACCAGTTGTTAAAATAACAATATTGGCAAATATTTTTTCACCCGTAGCTAAAATTACCCCTTTTACCGTTTTATTTTCGATAATTAAATCTTCAACCGCACCTTCTAAAATGGCTAAATTTGGGGTATTTGCTAAGGCTTCTTGCATATTTTTAGGGTATGTTATTTTATCTGCTTGCGCTCTTAAGGAACGAACAGCTGGACCTTTTGAGTTATTTAACATTTTAATTTGAAAATGAGAAATATCAGCAATTTTGCCCATTATGCCACCTAAAGCATCAATTTCACGAACAATAATTCCTTTGGCTGTACCACCAATTGATGGATTACATGGCATATCACCAATATTTTTTTTATTTAAGGTAATAAGTAAGGTTTTGTGGCCTTTAAAAGCAGCAATGTGACTAGCTTCAATGCCAGCATGTCCACCACCTACTACAATAATTTCATATTTCATAAAGTCATCTACTTTCCAAGGCAAAAACGTTTAAAGATATTATCTACTAATTCATCTTCATACGCTTCGCCAATTATTTTTCCTAAGTTTTCCCAAGCACTCCGAAGATCGATTTCTAACATATCAACTGGAACATTTTTTTCGTTTTCTTGTATAACATGATTAATGCTTGCTAAAGCCTCTTTGGCCAAAGATATTTGTCTTGTATTAAATAAGAAAGTTAAGTCTTTATAACTCATGTCCTCCAAAGAAAAAACGTGTAAAATTTCTTCTTTTAAATCATCTATCCCTACTTTACTGTTAGTACTTCCATAAATAATTTTTTTACTTGTTGGGATATTAAATAATTTTGGTTCTAAATCCGTTTTATTAATAAAGACAAATGATTTTTGATTTTCAATACTTTTTAGCAATTCTTCATCTTCTTTAGTTAGGGCTTCATTGCTGTTTAAAACTAAAATAGTCAAATCAGCAGTTTCTTGAACTTTTTTACTTTTTTCGACCCCAATTTTTTCAACTATATCTTTTGTTTCGCGAATACCTGCTGTATCAATAAAGTTTAAATCTATTCCTTTATAAGTAATTGAACCTTCGACTATATCTCTCGTTGTTCCGGAAATATCGGTAACAATTGCTTTTTCTTCTTCTAACAAGGTATTTAAAAGAGATGATTTGCCGACATTAGGTCGACCTATAATTGCAATATTTATTCCATTTTTAATTTTTTTACTATTTTCTGATTCTAAAACAATTTTTTCTAATTGATCTTTTATTTCGGTTAATACGGGGGTGATGTTTTCTTTGGTTATTTGTAATTCATCAATATATTCAGGATAGTCTATATTTACTTCAATATTGGATATTAACCCAACCATTTTTTCCCGTAGTTCTGCAATTAGTTTAGTTGTTTTGCCGCTGATGCCATTCAAAGCCATTTTGCGGGCATTTTCATTTTTAGCTTCTAATAAATCTTCAATACTTTCAGCCTCTAATAAATTAATTCGCCCATTTAAAAATGCTCTTTTAGTAAATTCACCTGGTTCTGCTGGCACAGCCCCGTTTAAATAAAGAAGTTCTAATATTTTGTTAGCTGTTATAGTGCCACCATGACAATTTATTTCGACGACATCTTCTTTAGTATATGTTTTAGGCGCGCGCATTAACATTACTAATACTTCATCAATTATTTTATCATGATCTTTAATATAGCCATAATGAATTGTATGAGATGGGGCATCTTTAAAGGTTTGATTAGAAAAAATATTACTTACAATAGAAATAGCCTCTTTACCACTTACTCTTATAATATTTATAGCCCCTACTCCTAAACTATTTGTGCTTATTGCGGCAATTGTTGTGTCCATAGTATCCCTCCTACTCGCGGGTATTATATCATTTTTTAAAACAAAAAGACAGATTTTTTATTCTGCCTTAACGATTACATGACGATGTGGTTCCTCACCTTCACTAATTGTACTTACGCCTTTAAAATTAGCTAATTTATTATGAATAATTCTTCTTTCGTACGAATTCATATCTTCTAAAATCGCATCTGTTTTGGTAGCTCTTACTTCTTTGGCGGTTTTAATAGCTAATCTTTCTAAATTGGCAATTCTTTTTTCTTTGTAATTTTCAACATCTAAAACAAATTTAGGATGAATATTATAGGCACTGCTAAGTTTAGCTTTAACTAAAGTTTCTAAGGCCTTTAATGTTTGACCGTTTTTACCAATTAATACAGAATTGTTATTGGAATACATATATACGGAAAAGACATCATCTTTAATGCTTGTTTCAAATTGAACTTCGACATTTAAAGGAGTAACTATTTCACTAAGATAACTTTTTATCTCTTCCATAACTTCTGGATAAGAAATAGCTTTTACTTCATAAGTTTTACCTTTAAATAAACCGCCCTTTTTTTCAGTTTTTTCATAAAAAATTTTGTCGGTATGAAGTTTATTTTTAGCATCTTCAACGGCTTCGATTAAGGTTTTAGCTTCTACTACTACTGGCATCTTATTTCACTTCTTTCTTCTTTGTTTTTTTCTTATCTTTCTTTTCGTGATGTTTTATATCAATTATTTTGGCATCTTTTTTTTCATCTTTTGCTAAAACTTTTTTTATAATATAATTTTGGATTACAGCAAAGCCGTTAGTTACAATCCAGTAAAAAGCAATAGCCGTTGGTAAACTAAATGAAGCAATAGAAATACTTATTATTAAGAACATAAACATGAAATTCATTTGTTTCATCATTTCATTGTTTTGACCATTTTTCATGGTGTTTTTAAAGGAAATAAAGGTTGTCGCAACAATTAAGAAAATTAATATTATATAACTATATTGTCCTTCAGCTAAACCTTTCCATGGCGTCATTCCTAAGTGCATTCCAAATAGTTCGCCTTCAAAGATAGCTGGAACTTCATTAATTGCGGCTAAGAAAGCAAAGAATAAAGGTATTTGAATTAAGGCAACTAAACAACCTGAGACAGGATTAATTTTATATTTTTGATAAATCATCATAGTTTCTTGACTTTTAGCCATCATTGAATCACTGTCGGTTTTACCAGCATATTTTTTTTCAATCCGCGCGATTTCTGGTTGAGCTTTTTGAAGATTACTTGATTGACGCATACTTTTAATAGATAAAGGTAATAAAATCAAACGAATCAATAAGCCGACAATCATTACGGAAATACCTTGATTGTTAAATAAGAAGCCAACTTTTAAAATAATAAAAGCTAATGGTCTTACTAATAAGGCTTGCCATAGCCCATCATATTTATTTGTGGATAAGTTAAATTCCTCACATGTCGGTAATTCATTTACGGGCGTTTCAAGTTGATCAGCATGACTTTCATATATTTTATATAGTTCAGAATCTTTTTCTGGTTGACATAATATATTTTTAGGAACACTTTGACCAGTTACTTCATTTACGAGAATATTGCCATTTTCATCTTTTAAATAATCATCAGACCCACACCCTGAAGTTAAGAAAATCAAGCCAATTAAGACTAAGGCTAATATTTTATTTTGTTTTTTCATCTAATTCTCCTTTTCCATAAGTTTTATAAAACTTTGCTGCATTTCTTGAAAACTTAGATTTTTAACGTTTTCTTTCATTATTATAATATAATCTCGGTTATACTTCAAATCTTTTTTCCATTCATCTAAAATAACTCGCATTCGCCTTTTGGCCTTATTTCGCATCACCGCATTCCCTATTTTTTTAGAAACAGCGATGCCAAAATGGGGATATGAATATTTTCCTTTCCTTATATATATAGAAAAATGTTGATTACGGAGATATTTTTCTTTATGAATTATTTCTGAAAATTCACGATGAGATTTGATCATTTCTATTTTTTTCATGTTGATCCTCCTTAGATTATTTTAGCAAATATTTGGAAATCTTACTATTATTTTAATGAAAATTAAAAAAGCCACATAAAAGCTGTGGTCTTATTTACATAATATTTTGCGTCCTTTTTTTCTTCTACTTTTTAAAACGTTTGAATTTTTACGTGAAAAGAAGCCATGTTTTTTTGCTTTTTTTCTTTTGTTTGGTTGATAAGTTCCTACCATAATAATTTCCCTCCTTTTTTACTAAAGCTCCCTTATTATAATATTAAAATTCAAAAAAAGTCAACAAATTCTTAATTATCCACTTATTAACCACATGTTGATAACTTTTAATAACATTATTAACTTTTGCACTTTTAGGTGAATAAAAAAATGTTGATAGTGTTAATAACTATAATTAAGGCCATTAAATAAAGGAACATTTTGGTGGATAACTTGTGAATATTTTGTTCTTTTGCATTTTATACTTTTAAATTATTTAAAAAGAGTGTAGAATATGGGTAATTAATGTTGAAGCGGGGTGGTTTAATGGATAATAAAGATCTTTGGCAATCTGTTTTAGATGAAATTTCTCCAGAAATCAATCCAGCATCTTTTCATTCATGGTTTGCCCCTTTGAAACTTTTAAAAATTGAAAATAACAAGGTAAGCATTCAAGTTCCAATGGAAATGCACCGTAAAGTTTTAAAACAATATTATTTAACAAGATTAGATGATGCGTTTTTTAAATTAACAAATGAAAATTATGAATTTGAATTTTTGTTACAAGGAGAAGTGGATAATTCTTCCAACAATAAAAAAAATGTGGATAATGTGGATAACTTGGTTGAAGTAGTAAAACAAGAACCTAAAACAGTGAATAAAGCCAAGGAAGAAGATACAACTTGGGAATCAAATTTAGAGCCTGAATTAAATTTTGAAAATTATATAGTAGGGGAGTCTAATCGATTAGCGAAAACATCGGCCCTTTTGGTGGCTGAAAATCCTGGTAAAGTATATAATCCTTTATTTATTTATGGCAAAAGCGGCTTAGGAAAAACACATTTAATGCATGCGATTGGGAATTATATTGTTAAAAATTCACATAAGAAAGTACTTTATACAACAAGCGAGACTTTTAAAGATGACTATGTCAGTATATCTAGTAATGAAAATAAAGAAAATAATATTCAAATCGCAGCTAATTTTAAGAAAAAGTATCGTGAATTAGATGTTTTAATTATTGATGATATTCAATATTTAGTCGGAGCAGAGAAGACTCAACAAGAATTTTTCCATACTTTTAATGCTTTGCACCAGGCTAATAAACAGATTATAATTAGTTCGGATCGAAATCCTGATGACTTAAAGTTATTAGAAGAACGTTTGCGAAGCCGGTTTATGTGGGGACTATCAGTAGATATTTATCCACCTGACTTTGAACTACGATGTAAAATTATTAAGTCTAAAATAAAAAATACATCTATTGCTAGTAAAATCGAGGAAAATGTTATAGAATATATTGCGAACAATTGTCAAAATGACGTCCGAGTATTAGAAGGGGCAATAAACCGTTTAATGGCTTATACAGCGATGATTGTTCCAGATAAAGTAGATCTTAATTTTGCCGTTGAAGCCTTAGGTGATTTTGTTAATCATAATATATATACACGAAGTAGTATCGAAAGTATTCAAAAAGCAGTGGCTGATTACTACAAAATTACGATTGATGATTTAAAAGGAAAGAAGCGAAGTGCCAATATTGCTTATCCACGGCAAATTGCAATGTATCTTTCACGAACTTTAACTGATGAAAACTTAAATAGAATAGGGTTAGAATTTGGTGGAAGAGATCATTCAACAGTTATCCACGCTTGTGATAAGATTACAAGTGATTTAAAAACTAATAAAGCCTTAGATGCGCAGATAAAAGAAATTCAAAATAAAATGTAATGTGGATAAATTTTTGGTGATGTTTATAACTATGCACATAAAAATTCGACAATTTATGCCGTATTTAAAAGAAAGATAGAAAGTTATACACATTATCCACCGTATTAATATAAATAATATAATTATATATATAAAAAGAAAGAAGGAAAAAAAATGAAATTTGCAATTGAAAAAAGTATTTTATTAGAAAATTTAAACAATGTTATTAGAGGAATATCTACTAAAAATGTTATTCCAGTCTTAAATGGAATTAAATTTGATTTAAAAGATAATGGGCTTACTTTAACAGCTAGTGATAGTGAATTAACGATTGAATCTTTTATTGAACAAAAACTTATTAAAAACATTGAAAGTACAGGAACGGCTATTATAAGTAGTAAATATATTTTAGAAATAATAAGAAAAATGCCTAGTGATATTATTTATTTTGAAATGATAGATAATTTGAAGATCAAGATTTACTCTGATTTTAATCAATATAATTTAAACTGTTTAGATCCTAATGATTATCCAGCTATTAAGTTAATAAGTCATAAAGATCCTATTATAATTAAAGCTAATATTTTAAAAGAAGTTATTAACCAAACATCTTTTGCAATATCTACACAAGAATTAAGACCAATTTTAACAGGATTAAATTTAAAAATTAATGGTGATTTATTAGAAGTTATAGCTACAGATTCTTATCGTTTAGCCAAAAAGAATATTAGATTAGATAATCCTGTTGATGCTGATGTTAATATTGTTATTCCTGGTAAAAATATATCAGAACTTGAACATATTTTAGTAGATGAAGAAGAAGTATATATGAATGTTTTTAATAATCGAGTATTATTTCAATATAAAAATTTAAAATTTCAAACTAATATTTTATCTGGTAGTTATCCAAATACTTCTAATTTAATACCTACTGAATTTGAAATTATTGTTCAAACAAAGAAAAATGAATTTATGGGGGCTGTAGAAAGAGCGGCGTTGATAACACAAGGAAAAGAAAAGAATATTATTAAAATGAAACTTGCTAATAAAGAAATGATTGTTAATTCTTATGCTTCAGAAATTGGTAAAACTGAGGAAAGAGTATTAGTTGATACAGATGAAAATTCAAATATTGATATTTCTTTTAGTGCTCGTTATATGATGGAAGCTTTAAAAACTTTAAAAGATGATGATATAGTAATCTTATTAAATAATGATGTAAAACCAATTGTAATTAAATCTTTAGCTGATGAAAGTTTAATTCAACTTATTTTACCTATTAAAACATATTAAAATAGACTATTTTTTGAATAGTTCTTTTTTTTCGACAATTTTTTCCCTTTTTAAGTGTTATTTTAGAAACAATTTTCATTTAAGGGGGAAAAAAGATGAAAACAGAGTATGAAATTAATGATGAAACACTTGCTATTATGAAATTAGATAGTGGTTATTCAGAAGTATATGAGTTAAATGATCATTGTTTGGTTTCTAAAGGCTCAAATGAAATTATGGAAGATAGTTGTAATTATTTTGGTAGTAGTTTAGATGGTCGTAGAAAAGGAACGGAAGCGATGATAGGCGTAAATTATAAAGCACCTATTATTGTTGAAGAGAGTAGGGAAATTATTTTTTTTCCGACGTCTTCAGCAAGGGAAAATACAAACTGGATATGTTTAAAACACATATCTTCCTTTTACCGGGAAGATGAAAATCTTATTTTAGTTTTTAAAAATGGGCAAAAAATTACTCTTGATTTGTCATATGGCGTTTTGGATAATCAAATTTTAAGGGCAACAAGGTTAGAAAGTGCTTTAAGAGGCCGAAAAATTGCAAAAAAAAGTGTTATATAGTCCTATTTTATGATATAATTAGCTTAGGTATAGGAGTATTAGCTAACCTATATTTTTTCTGTAAAGCAAAATTAAGGGGCAATTTTATGAGAATTGAATTTTTGAAGTTATATAATTTTCGAAATTATGAAAAGATGCAAATTTCTTTTCACCCACATCTTAATTTAGTTTATGGAAAAAACGGTAGTGGGAAAACAAATTTAGTCGAAGCTATATATGTTTTAGCTTTAACGAGAAGTTTTCGCCTTGTTAATGATAAAACGCTGATTATGGATGGGGCACTTGCTTGTAAAATTGAAGGGAAAATTGTTAATAAGTATACTAATACTTATCAAATAGTTCTTAATAAAGAAGGCAA